>JAZOBK010000118.1:0-6964 GCA_045595985.1 Oscillospiraceae bacterium | reverse complement strand
GCCTGCGGAATGTGTATTTCGGCGGATCCCAGTCACAGTGGGGTTCACTGGCTGTCGGCGAACTGAATGATGCACTCAAATCGGCTTCGATCCATTACGGTGCGGTAATTCCCGATACGCCCCCGATCATCGTTCCCATCGAAACCACAACGACAACGCCTGAAACGACTACAACAACTACTACAACGACCACCACAACGACAACTACGACAACTTCTACAACTACGACCACTACAACAACTACAACTACGACTACACAGCCGACAACGACATCGACCACGACCACCCAACCACCGGTTACCACAACGACTTCGGAACTGATCTCGCTGTATGTGAAGATTGATCCGAATCCGCTGAGGGCGGGCGAATACGCCGATGTGTACATCCATTCCTATGCGGGCAGAGTCAACAGCTACAGAATTGAAAATCAAAACATAGCAAGAATTGCAGAGGATGATTCCGGTTCATACATTATCAATCTGCGGATTCAGGGTGTTTCCGAGGGCAGAACAAAACTGATCGTCGTGCACGACGGCGTGGAACGCAGATATGACATCACGGTAGAACCGGGCATTGCAACCACGACAACGACTACAACGACCACGCAGCCGACAACAACTACTACAACTACAACGACGACACCGCCAACCACGACGACGACAACCACAACGACGACACCGCCAACTACGACGACGACTACCACAACAACGACACCGCCGACAACAACAACCACCACTACTACCACAACAAAGTACGAAGATCCATATACAACGACCATGGATTTGATTTCTATGTATGTGAGGATCAACCCGAATCCGCTGAAGGCAGGGGAATATGCTCAGGTCAGCGTCGTTGACCATCTGGGCAGAATGATCGAGTGCAGCATTGAGAATACGAACATTGCGAGAATCTCGGACACTTACAGTCTGAACGGTTACTCTGCGTCTTTGCGGATTCAGGGCGTTTCGGAAGGCAAGACCAGACTCATCGTTATGCGTGACAGAAACGAATCCCATTCCTTTGAGATCGTTGTTTCCGACGGAAGCTTCACCACTGCGAGCACGACCACAAGTGCAACCACGACTACAACGACCACAACCACTTCTCCGACAGATCCCCCGGAAACCACCACAACTACGACTCCCGAGCAGCCATCGGAGGATTATCTGGGCGATATGGACAGAAATCATGTGGTAAATGCGATTGATGCCGCAATGATTCTGGCTGCCTCCGCTGCAAAGGGTGCGGGACTGGATACGGGACTGAATGCGGAGCAGAAAGCAGATGCCGACGTGAACGGCAGCGGTGATTTCGACGCACAGGACGCATCGGTGATCCTGTACTACGGAGCATCGGCAGCAGTGGATTTCAAAGGCTCATTGAGAGAATTTGTAGCGATGTTTTTATAATACTATCCCCATAAGAGGTTTTCACCGCCTGCGGCGGTGGAAACCTCCTTTTTGTGTTCTGCTCACGTTGAGGCGTTTTCTTTCGTGCTGTCACCGATGCGTCCTCTTTGGCATATTCTGTAAAAGAGCAGAATGCTCAAAAAGGAGCGATGATTGATGAAACAAAGCGAAAAGACTGTCCTTGTGGCAGGCGGAGATTTGCGTTATGTATATACAGCCGGAATGCTTGCGGAGCGATTTGCGGTTCATGCCGCAGGCTTCTCACGGCAGATCATTCCCTCGGAAAAGGTAGTGCCGGTGGGTTCCGCAGGGGAGGGATACCCCATGTGCGATGTGCTGGTGCTGCCGATGCCCGTTTCCGATGACGGCGTCTTTGTCAACGCCCCGTTCGGACGGCAGAATCTTTCCCTCAAAGGGCTGCTTGCTTCCCTCAAGCCTGGCGGTATCGTGCTCGGCGGAAAATTTGGTGAAACAGCCGAGCTGTTCCATGAAGCCGGCATACAGACGGTGGATTACTTAGCGAGGGAGGAGCTGTCCGTGCTGAATGCAGTGCCCACTGCGGAGGGTGCTTTGCAGATCCTTTTAGAGGAAATGGCGTCCACTGTGTACGGGAGTCGGGTGCTGGTGCTTGGCTATGGCAGGATCGGCAGCCGCTTTGCGGCGGTTCTGCACGCACTCGGTGCGGAGGTTACGGTTGCTTCAAGGGATGTGGCGGAGCTTGCCCGTGCGGAAATGTCGGGCTGTAAAGCCCTGCCGCTCTGGACGGTCACGCAGCACGCAGCGGAATTTGAGGTGATCTGCAATACGATTCCCTCAAAGATCGTGACAGCGGAAATGCTGGAACGGATACAGCCGGAAACGCTGATACTGGATCTTGCCTCCAAGCCCGGCGGCGTGGATCTGGCGGCTGCACAGCAATGCAGCCGGCGTGTGGTATGGGCATTGTCCCTGCCCGGAAAGACTGCACCGATCACTGCAGGAGAGATCATCGCAAGAACCATCTTCCATATACTTGAAGAAAGGGGTGTTTCCTGATGATTGATCTGCAAGGTGTCAGGATCGGCTTTGCTATGACAGGCTCATTCTGCACCTTTCAAAATGCATTTGCACAGGCGGAACATCTGGTTTCCTGCGGTGCAGTGCTGCTGCCGATCATGTCCTATCATGCGGCACAGATTTCCACCCGTTTCGGGGACGCCAAAGACCAGCGTGAACGGATCGAACAGATCGCAGGACGAAAAGCCATCTGCACGATCGAGGATGCAGAGCCGATCGGGCCGCTGCAGCTGACGGATGTCATGGCAGTCGTGCCGTGTACATCGAATACCGCATCCAAGCTCGCACTGAGCATTACCGATACCCCCGTCACAATGGCGGTGAAATCTCATCTGCGAAGCGGCAGACCGGTTGTTCTCGCAATTGCCTCGAACGATGCCCTTGCAGGCAGTGCAAAGCATATGGGTATGCTTGCAAATCTCAAGCATTATTACTTTGTTCCGCTGCGGCAGGACGATGCGGATAAAAAGCCCACCTCCCTTGTAGCGGATTTTGACCGCACAGCGGATACCATTGCCGCTGCCCTTGAGGGCAGGCAGTATCAGCCTGTGATCAATGCGGCGGATCGGCACTGACAGCCAATATCCTGCATGATTTGTTTTCCCGCCTGCGGCGGGAAAACAAATCAGAAAGCATATCATTCCGACAGCCTGCATCGGGAGATGCAGGCTTGTTTTTGTGCAAAATGCTTCGAATTCAAACGGATGACATTATGCTAATCGTTGAAATCGCCAAAACTTAAAAACTTTCTATTTACCACTTGCTTTTTCTTTGCAAACGTGATAGAATAAATACAACGAAATTGCTTTAACGCTTAAAAGCTTAAAAGCTTTAAATCGCAAAATAGAAAAGAGGTCATACATAATGGAACGTAAGGGCAATCTGATGACATACAGACCTGACATAAAGGTCTTTGACGCAACCATCCGTGACGGCGGATTGGTAAATAACTTCCGTTTTACGGATGAATTTATCAAGGCACTGTATCTGGCAAATCTCAGAGCAGGCGTTGACTATATGGAATTCGGCTACAAGTCCTCGAAGGATATTTTCAAGGTGGAGGATTTCGGCGACTGGAAATTCTGCGATGAAGAAGCGATACGCCGCATTGTAGGCAACAATGAAACGGACATGAAGATTGCAGTCATGGCTGACGTAGGCCGCTGCAATCTTGAGCAGGATCTTCTGCCGAAGGAGGAAAGCGTGATCGACATGGTTCGCATTGCGACCTACATTCACACCATGCCTGCGGCAATCGAAATGATCGAATACTGTCATTCTCTCGGCTACGAAACGACCTGTAACATTATGGCGGTATCGAAGGCAAACACCGCGGATATTGAGGTTGCATTGGAAATGCTGTGCAATTCTTCCGTAGATGTGATCTATCTGGTGGACAGCTATGGTTCTCTGTTCCCCGAACAGATCCAGCGTCTGACGAATCAGTATCTGGAGCACATAGAGGCTCACGGGAAGAAGCTGGGTATCCATGCACACAACAACCAGCAGCTGGCGTTTGCCAATACCATTGAAGCCTGCTCCATCGGGGCAAGCTATCTGGATGCGACCATCGGCAGCATGGGCAGAGGTGCGGGAAACTGTGCCATGGAGCTGCTGCTGGGCTTTTTGAAGAATCCAAGATACAATATCACGCCCGTCCTGAAGTTCTATGAGGATTACATCCTCAAGCTCAAAGAGCAGGGCATTACATGGGGCTATGACATCCAGTACCTGCTGACCGGAAAGATGAATCTGCATCCGTCCTCTGCAATCACGTTTACCAAGGAAAAACGTACTGACTATGCGGAATTCTACCACTGTATCTTTGATATGGAGGCATAAACCGCAATTTTCTCCACAATGTAGTAATTCCCCCTGTCTGACCGGCAGGGGGAATTGTATTTATTCCTTGCATAAAAACAAATTGTTAAATTTTATTTACCCTATTGCAATTCGTGGGAATATATGTTATAATGCAATAGGGTGGTTCCCAAAATTAAGAAAGACAGGTGTTGAAAATGGATATCAAAGCTAAAATCGAAGAACTGACCGAGAAGATCAAGAGTGACAAGGATCTGCAGGCAAAGTTTCAGAGCGATCCTGTTGCAGCGGTAGAATCCCTGATCGGCGTAGATCTGCCCAATGACCAGATCGAAGGCATCGTGGACGGCATTAAAGCAAAGATCAAGCTGGACAATATCGGCGACGCACTGAGCGGTCTTGGCGGTCTGTTCGGCAAGAAGTAATTCGGTTTTACAGGTATGGCGGCATAGCCTGCAAAGGGAGATGCCGCCTGCGTGTCCAAAACACCTGCAAAAAAATAGAAAGGGAGTAAGACTTATGAACTTCAAGAAAATCATCGCATCCATGACTGCACTGTCCATGCTGTGCGGATTCTCCGTTCTTCCTGCTTCTGCCGAAGGGGAAACCAAGGAATCCACAGTACTGACAGAAACCGAAGAAAACGGCACCATTGCCACCGCCAATGCACTGAAGGTTAATACTGCGATTCAGGGCAACAGCAGCAGCAAAACCGACAAGGACTTCTACAAGCTGGAACTGAAAAAAGCAGGTAAGCTGGATTTCAACTTCACCATCACGGAGGCTGTTACAGAATATACCAGCCAAACCCGCTGGACGCTTCGACTGTATGATGAGAATGGTGCAGTAATCAGAACCCACAACATCACTGGCACACAGATCATCTACAATCTCAATGGTGTCGGCGTGAATGCAGGTACATACTACATTTCCCTCACACCGTCCGACAGCAGCTATTATTTCACCGATCAGACCTATTCCCTGACAGCAAAATTTGATTCTGAGATCGAATGGGAATCCGAAAGCAATGATACCATCGCAGCAGCGGACCCCATGTCACTGGATACCCCCATCGGCGGCAACAGTCTTAGCACGAATGAAGTGGACTACTACAAGCTGGTTCTGGAAGAGGATGCTGCACTGGATGTGACCTTTAGCATTTCGGAGCTGTTTTCCTCCAATACGAATGAATACTGGAAGGTCTATCTGTATGCAGGCGACAGCGGTGATGAGATCGTACAGTCCATCTCCGTTCCCGGCAATGCACTCAATCACAGCATGAGAACTATCGGTCTGGGTGCAGGTACCTACTATGTCAAGGTCGTTGCAGATGATTATAACCTCTACAGCGGCAGCTACACCCTGACTGCAACAACGGCAAAGGACAAGGCATATGAAAGCGAATTCAACAACACCCTTGCCACAGCGGATGAATTCGCCATAAACACACCGATCACCGGCAATATCCATGCCTATGGCGATGAGGACTACTACAAGATCGAATTGACAGAGGACGCTGCAGTAAGATGCTATTTCATGCTTGAAGAACCGATTACAACTTCTTCAAGCAACTCCTACTGGTACATTGCCATGTATGATGACAATAATTCGCTTGTGGCAAAATACAGTGTTATAGGCAGCAGTACATCCGGCCATATGAACGATATTGGTCTGAAGGCAGGCACCTATTTTTATAAAATTTACGGATACAGTTCCTCCTACTGGTCAAGTGCTTCCTATACACTGAATGTTACAATTGACACCGAAACACCGTGGGAGAAGGAATCCAATAACACGCTCGACAATGCAAACACCCTGCCGCTGAATACTGCTATGAATGGTATTCTCTACATGGCAGAGGATGTGGACTACTATAAGTTTGAGCTGACGGAAGCGAGCGGCGTTTCTTTCAATTTTGATCCCGTCAAGATTTCAGATGAATCCACCTCTAAGGAGTACTGGAATATTGCGATCTGCTACGAAAACGGCAATACATTTGCAACCTATACGATCAAGGGCAACACACTTACCAATAATTTCACCGTACTCGGACTGGATGCAGGCAACTATTACATCCGTGTACAGGAGGATGACTACTATGCACATACACAGTATGTTCTGACTGCAAATACGGTGGAAGATCTGTGGGAAAGTGAGGTAAATAATTCGATTTCTACTGCGGATGAGCTTGCACCGAACACACCCATCAAAGGCAGAATTCATGCAAGCAAGGGCAGCGACTACTACAAGCTGACACTTGAAAAGGGCGGCGTACTAGATGTAAACTTTGCAATCGAACCCTATGCACAGAATGATGACAACTACTGGAAGCTGTCCCTGCTGAACGAAAATGGTGATGTACTTCAGACAACATCCATTGATGGTGTCAATGCACTGATAACACTCGGCGAATATGAAGTAGGTGCCGGTACCTATTATATCGGCGTGGTGAATGACTTCTACTACCACTATCCGCTCACCTATACAATTACTGCAAATTTCACAGCGGATGAAGGCATTCTGGGCGATGTCAATGAGGACGGCAAGGTAGACGCTGCCGATGCGGCAATGGTTCTGGTTGCGGCTGCAAAGATCGGTTCCGGTGATGACAGCGGTCTGACGGACACACAGAGCGTCGCAAGCGATGTCAACAAGTCGGAGGCCAAGCGGTCTTAGGA
>JAZOBK010000117.1:0-7425 GCA_045595985.1 Oscillospiraceae bacterium | reverse complement strand
GTAACCGTATCCAGCCGACTGGTGTTCCTTGCGATTGAGTACGATACCCAGAACCTTTGAGGACGTCAGCTTCAGATTCTGCAGTGCCTTTTCAATATCATCACGCTTTGTGAAACGGAACTTGGTAATCAGCATCATGCCTGCCGTATACGGGGCGATGCCCAGAGCGTCACTCACCAGATTGATCGGCGGTGCGTCAATAATAACGTAATCATACTCGCTTTCCAGCTTCTTCAGAAGCTCCTGCATTGCTGCGGATGCAAGCAGCTCGGCGGGATTGGGAGGACACGCACCGGAACAGAGAACGTCCAGATTCTTTGTCACATCCCTATGAATACAGGATTCCAAAGATTTCATGTTACTGAGCACTTCGGAAAGTCCTGCTTCATTTTTCAGTGCGAAATTCATATGCTGCACAGGACGACGCAAATCCCCGTCAACCAGAATCACTCTGGCATCCATCATTCCCAGTGTGATTGCAAGATTGGAAGAAGTCTTGCTCTTTCCCTCTGAAGGGTTTGCACTGGAAATTACTACGGAATTGTGTTCCTTGGTGGAAAGAGCAAACATCAGATTTGTACGCAGAGCACGGTAACTTTCTTTCACATAGAAAGGAAGATTGTCATCAAGCAGAATGCCCTCCGTTCCCTGAAGCCGATGATTCTTTTTTCTGCGTTTTTTGGTGTTTTCCAAAGAGATTTCAGGAATGTCCCCAAGATAGGGAGCCGAAAAAACCGCAAAATCGTCCGCATCTTTAACGGTTCTGTCAAGAATGAAGTGAAGAACTACAAATCCGGCGGACAGCACAAAACCGATAACCGCAAACAAAAGTGTGGTTTTCGGAATATCCGGTGCGGAAGGATTATTCGGTACCTCTGCTGCACCGATCACTTCAACGTTACCGGCACCAACAATTCGAATCAGATATGTGGGGGCAATATCCGCATAAATATTGCAAATAGCAGCCGAGATCTCCGGATTATTTGTCAGTGCTGAGATACGAAGTACCTCCGTATCCCCTTCAGGCTGCATGGTCAGACAGTTCTTTAATTCCGCAAGTGAGATACTTCCATCACTTTTAACTGTAAAGCATTCCGAAATTTCAGCCTTACTGAAAGACTTTGTTAATGTTTCTGCCACTTCCCGAAGCACCACATTATTTTTCAAAATGACAACATAGGTACTGACAAGGGATTGGGCCGCCTGAATTTCGCCCTGGCTGATCGAAGTCTTATCATCGGATTTACTCCCGCTCTGTACATACATATAAACGCTGGAACTGTATTGCAGCGGAAGAACGAATTTACTGTAACTAAAACCAATAACCGCCATGATTACCGTGATCAGCAAAATAACCGGCAGTTTTCTCAAAACAGCAAAAAACATCTTCTCAATATCAATGATAAATTCTTGCGGGTGATTCTGTGTTTGCATTTTTACAACCTACTTTCCTATTATCAATAAAGTGAAGATTATAATCAAATTATCCCTAAAGAATTATAACACATAATTGTCGGATTGTCAATACAAAGGTCGAAGCATTCCGCTGTACTCTTTAGATTGAATGCCATCCGTTCGGGCGGAATTCGATCAAATCAGAGATCTGATTTCTTCGGAATCAGATCATCACACCTTGATTTTTGTTTCCGTTTATGATACAATTAATACAGTCTGATTCCGAATCCTTGAAACGATACGGATTTCCGCAATTTCAGGGAAAGAAAACCGGTAAAAAAACTAATCATCAAGGGGAAAGATTTATGAAAATTCATACATTACTGCTCGGCGAGCTTGCTGCAAACTGCCACATCATCGACTGCGGAGATGGTATCTGTGCCGCTGTGGACGTGGGAAATGATGCAGACAAGCTGCTGGGATATCTGGAAAGCAACCATCTCACACTGAAAGCCATTCTTCTGACGCACGGACATTATGACCACATCGGCGGCGTGGAGGAGGTTCGTAAGGCAACAGGAGCTGCGGTCTACATCCACGAAAACGACGCTATTATGCTAAAAAGTGCCCGTCACAATCTCGCTGCACAAATCACTCCCCTTCCCTACACGCCCGTAAAAGAATACATTACCATGAAGGATGGGGAAGAAATTGCGATCGGCAGCCGTAGTTTCACAGTCATGCACACCCCCGGTCACACCTCGGGCAGCGTGTGTTTCCTAACGGAGGATGTGATGCTGTCGGGCGACACGCTGTTCTATCATTCCATCGGCAGGACCGATCTTGGCGGAAGCCCCGTACAGATGCGGGAATCCCTGAAAAAGCTCAAGGCTCTGCCGATCGACTATCGTGTTTACACAGGACATGATCGTACAACGACACTTGAGGACGAACGAAATTTCAACCCCTATATGAGGAGTCTATAATGGAACAGAATTATGAATATGCCCTGATTTTCAGAAATCACAGCTACGGTTACGAAGTGCAGGCAACCGCAAAGCTTTTCATCCCGAATGTGCGGTTTCTGATTTGCGAAAACGGCGAAATTCCGGAGAATGTGCCGAATTACATCATGACAAGCTGCGAGAAAACCGCTAACGCTGTCAATTGCGATGTGGAAATTCAGCTCGGAACATCCCATGTAAAACGCAGCTGCGTGATTCTCTCCACGGAGCATCCCACGATTGCACCCGATGTGAAGAATTCCGAAGTGGAATACGCACTCTGCCGTCTGCTCTACAAAACCTTGCAGGATCTGACAGGCTACACGCCGCCGTGGGGACTGCTCACGGGCATCCGTCCCGTTCGCAAGGTCATTCAGCTGCTCGACGAAGGCGTGACCCCGGAAGACACCTGCAGAAAATTGCAGGAGCGTTTTCTCATTTCCGATGAGAAAATGCGGCTGGCAATGGATACGGCACTCATCCAGCAGCCGATCCTTCCGCACAATGCAAAAGAAATCGGTCTGTACATTTCCATTCCCTTCTGTCCCACAAGATGCAGTTACTGTTCGTTTGTATCGCATTCGATGGAAAGTGCCATGCAGCTGATTCCCGACTACATAGAGTATCTTTGCAGAGAAATTGCAATTCTCGGTGAGATCATCCGCAAATACGGACTGCACGTTCAATCCGTTTACATCGGCGGCGGCACGCCGACTTCCATTTCCGCCGAGGAACTCCGACAGGTCATGGAGGTGATCCGCACCCACATTGACATTGCAGGAGCAAGAGAATATACCGTGGAGGCAGGACGTGCGGACACCATCACAGAGGACAAGCTGCGTGTGATTCAGGAAATGGGAGCAACCCGAATTTCGGTGAATCCCCAAACGCTGCAGGACAGCGTTCTGGAAGCGATCGGCAGACGTCACACTGCCCAGCAGGCAGTGGACGCATTTCTGCTTGCCAGAAAACTGGGATTCGATGACATCAATATGGATCTGATCGCAGGACTTCCCACGGACACCTACGAAGGATTTGCAGATACCCTGCAGCGTGTCATGGCACTGGAACCTGACAGCATTACCGTACACACACTCACACGCAAGCGTGCAGCGGATCTGTATGGCACAGGGCAGAATGATCAGGCAGCGGAAGTGGCAAGGATGGCAGAATTATCCGCAGAGGAACTTCCGAAAAACGGCTACAGACCGTACTATATGTACCGTCAGAAGAATACAGTCGGGAATCTCGAAAATGTCGGCTACGCAAGAGAGGGCAAGGAGAATCTGTACAACATCCTGATTATGGACGAAACACAGACCATTCTCGGTGCGGGATGTGCCGCTTCCACAAAGCTCGTAGAACCTAACGGAAAGATCACCCGTGTACACAATTACAAATTCCCCTATGAATACATCAATCGCTTTGACAAGCTGATGGATAAGAAAACGGAAATAGAGGAGATTCTCCAAAGGATGCAGGAAGGAGGCTCATATGCTGCGGAAGAATGAAGTCTATGAAGCCGAAATCACCGGCATGACAACCGAAGGCAGCGGTGTTGCCAGAATTGACGGTATTGCAGTATTTGTTCCCATGACAGCGGTTGGCGACCGACTGCGTGTGAAGATCGTCAAGGTGTTGAAAAGCTATGCTTTCGGCATCATTGATGAACTGCTCTCCCCTGCTCCGAACCGCTGCGAAGCGGATTGTCCTGTATTCCGCCAATGCGGCGGATGCGTATTCCGTCATGTTACCTACGAGGAGGAACTGCATTACAAAGAAGATTTTGTCCGTGATGCATTCACTCGAATCGGGAAGCTTTCACCGGAATTTGAGCCGATTCTCGGTGATGACATCCGCCACGGGTACCGCAACAAGGCACAGTACCCTGTTGCAATGCAGGATGGCAAGCTTGTCTGCGGATTCTACGCAAGGCACAGTCATCGGGTGATTCCCTTTACAGGTTGTCTGCTGCAGCCGCAGATCTTCACGGATATTCTGGATTATCTGCTGCCTGCTTTGCAGAAAGCGGGGATTTCCGCTTACGACGAACAGACACACACGGGAATGCTGCGTCACATCTATCTTCGAAGGGGTTATCACAGCGGGGAAATTTCTCTATGCTTTGTGGTGAGAAAATCAATCCGCCGACACATCAGGACACTTCTTCCGGAAATACAAGCTGCATTTCCCGGACTTGTAAGCATTACGGAGAGTGTTAATTCTGAAAAAACAAACGTAATTATGGGAAAAACGGTGGATGTACTTGCAGGAAAAACTACAATTTCGGATACGATGTGCGGAAATGCAATTGAGATTTCCCCCCAGTCCTTTTATCAGGTGAACACCAAACAAGCAGAACGTTTATACGGCATTGCCAAGGAATACGCTCAGCTGCAGGGCGGAGAACTGCTGCTGGATCTGTACTGCGGTGCAGGCACGATCGGGCTTTCGATGGCAGATCGTGCGGGGAAGCTGATCGGTGCAGAAGTGATTCCGGAAGCGGTGGAAAATGCAAGAGAGAATGCGGCTCGCAACGGGGTGCAGAATGCAGAATTCATTTGTGGTGACGCCGGAAACATTGCGGCACACCTGCAGGATCAGGGGATCGTTCCCGATGTTGTGGTGCTTGATCCCCCAAGAAAGGGATGCGACATGACGGCGATCAATGCAGTTGTTGCAATGCAGCCTGCCCGTATTGTGATGATCTCCTGTAATCCCTCCACAGCTGCACGGGATGCGGCGGCGTTTGCGGAACGTGGCTACACGGTCGAAAAGATGCGTGCGGTCGATCTGTTCCCTGGGACGAGTCATGTTGTGTGCGTAGTTTTGATGTCGAGGGATAAGGCGTAAAAGCCCGGTTGTACGCACTTTTTCAAAAATCAACCCCTTGATTTCTTCCTCGGTACAGGCATTTTTGCTGTGCGTGAGAAGAAAGCATCGGAAAATCGGCTTTGACAACAAATACACGCACACGCATATTTGTGTGGGGATTGGATGACACGGGTGTGAGAGTGTGGGGTTTGGATGTCGGGAAAGGAGCACGATGTATGGCGAAATATAAATTCAAATATTGGTACGAATGGGGTGCTGGCGGCGATTGCCTATGGGCTGCCAATGATGCTGCAAGAGACAAATTCGGCTACAACCCGTGCATTCGTGATCTCCCATTATCAGAAGTGTTAACAGATTTTCTGAATGAAACTGGTGTTCTTCATGATAACGCCCTTAACTGGGAATATCCACCCGATCCACCGGATCCTGCCATCTGGACACTGGAAAAGGAAGCGGAATTTGAACGCCGTGCATGGGCAGGCTATGACCGACTCTGTGCGGAACTTGGTGAAGATTATGAGATCGAATATGCTGAATAACAAAAAACGCCCCTCACCACCGATTCTCCGATGATGAGGGGCTTTCCTCTACCCATTCACTTCTCCACCACAACCTCCACCCTCTCATAACAATGGGCTCCCGTCCATTGCCGCTAAACTTTTTCTCTACTTAGTTCTCCACTTGTTATTGCCTACTTTATTGACAATGGATCAGCTCCGGGAAAATCTCAAATGCCAGTGTCATGGGTTCTTCTGCACTGATCTTAAATTCCTGATGCACCGGTGCACCCCAGCTGTCATCACCGCCGACACCCATTTGTTTTGCGGCAATTCGTACCCAAGTGTATGTCGATTCGGAAAGCTCCTCACGGTGCAGAGCGTTATCAAACTCGTATGCACTGTAGGGCAAAACGCTCATTTCAAAGGGAGTTTTTGTTGCTGTGAAATTAAGACCTGTGCCGTTTTCATCATAGACATTCACATATCTTACGCCTGTGCGGTTGCCGCATTCCTGCGGATTCAGATACTTTGTGAAATTATCCTGTGCAGTCGATGTGTACACACCGAGTCTTGCACCGCCCATTCTGTCGATGTAGTTTTCATCGGATCCCATTCCGTAGAATGTGAAAGCATTGTACTGATTCTTCATTTTAAAATCCATTGCAAATACCGGAACATCGGGCATTCCCTTGACTCCGGGATATTCCGCCTTGACACCGAGTCTGCCGTCAAAGTAAGCGGTGTATGTCACCTTGTATTCAAACGAAGGCACGGTCGGAGAGAGGTATACGAATGTGATTGCAAGGCTGTTTTCCGTGACATTTGTAGAGGTCTTATCACCGAGAAGCCTTGCACACTTGCCGGCAATCTGCCATTGTGCCATCTCAAAGGGATAGCCTGCACCCCTGTCGTTGTCGGTCATCGCTCTCCAGAAGCTGATTTTCGGTGCTCTTGTGATGTATTCTGTACCGTTATAAATCAGAGAGCTGATACCGCCCTCCCTGTAATCGAACAGCATGGAGAAGTTCTCGCCATGCACACCGACAGAGAATCCGCCCCAGACGATTTCTGCCTTCGGAGCAGTGGTTTCCGCCTTGATTTCGGGAGTTGTCAGGATTTCCTGTGCGAAACAGATTTCATGTCCCTTGTTTGCCCAGATCGTATCCTCTGCGAGAACTGCGGAAACTGTAAGTACATACTCTCCCCCGTTTTCGGGAATTGCAAGACCGATTTTCACGCTGTCTGTTTCTCCTGCGGAAATGTTCAGACGGTGTTCCTCTGCCGCAAGAATTTCGCCCTCTTTTTCAAGTGTCACCTTGAAAAGATAGCCGCTTGTATCCATGAACAGGTTTCTGTTTTCTACAGTCAGCACACCATTTTCAATGCTCATTCTGATATTGGAGTAGAGCTGCTTTGCCTCCTGTACCTTTGGGGAATAAGTGCGGTCTGCATAGACAATTCCATCTGTGCAGAAGCCGTAATCGCTCTGCCTGTCATCAAAGTCGCCGCCATACACCAGAACGCCGTCCTTATAAAGTGCCTGATCAATGTAGTCCCAGATAAAGCTGCCCTGATAGGCATCAAACTTGTCCTCAAGGTCGGTGTACAGCTTCATTCCGCCGAGAGAATTACCCATTGCGTGCATATATTCACAGCTGAGATATGGCTTCTTTGGTTGTTCCTCCAAATAT
>JAZOBK010000116.1:0-5145 GCA_045595985.1 Oscillospiraceae bacterium | reverse complement strand
AAAGCAGCCGCCCCGCCATAAGGCGGAGCAGCCAATAGAGAAGTAATGTATCGAAAAAGCAATTTAAGAGATTTCCTCAACACGAACGTTGGCAATATAAACCGTAGCGGTAGAACCTCTGTGACCAAGGTTGAATTCCAGACGTCCGTTCGGATCGTTTTTAGAAGTCATGTCAAACTCATAAGTGAAGGTTTTCTTTTCTGTCGGAACAGTCAGTGTGGTATCCGGCAGATAGCGTACCCAACCTGCAGTCGGTGCGGAAACGCATACAACAATGTCACGTTCCTCATCCGCCCAAGCGTCAAATGTCACACGGTATTTCTTACCCTTGATCATCGGCAGTTCGGGCTGTACAAGCTGTACGGAGTAATCCACCGTGCCCTCTGCTTCAGATGAAATCACCATCATGTTGTCACGGATTTCTGCTGCACCTTCGCCGCCCTCGAACAGCAGGAACTTCCAGTTGATGTCGTCCGTCAGATCCTCCTGCTCAGAGAAGTCACCGTTATAGATAAAGTTGCCATCCTCTAATGCTTCACGATAGTTGACCTCCGGCTTTTTCACGTTTGTATCGTATTCGGGCTTTTGGTATACACGCACATAGTCAATTTCAAATTCTGCCTTGTCGAAATCCGTTGTTTCATCCGGATTGCCCGGCCAAGTGCCGCCAACCGCAAGATTCATCTGTACGAAGAAGGGCTGGTCGAACGGGGCAGGATAGGGCTTTTCATCCTCGCCATCCACAGCCGTGAACCAATCGTTAACGGTGTGATAATGCTCGCCGTCAATGTAGAAACGCATCTCTCCCGGCTCCCATTCTACAGAGAATTCATGGAAATCATCCGCAAATGTGCCGTTTTCCAGTACGACCGTCCCCTGCTGTTCAGCGTGAGGTTCACCGTAATGAACAGTTCCGTATGCCGTGTCGATGCGGCTGCCGAGAACTTCCATAATGTCGATCTCACCGCATTTGGGCCACTGACCGTAGAACTGTTCATCCTGCGGCATCATCCAGATCGCAGGCCACAACCCCTGTCCTTCCGGAACTTTGGCACGGGCAACAACCTTACCGTACATGAAATCCTTTTTATTCTGAGAATTCACCTTGCCGGAGGTGTAATAATCCGTACCATCCTTTTCGCTCTTGATCGCCTTAAGAACCAGCTTGCCGTCACGAACGAATACATTGTCCGTGGATGTGGTGTATTCCTGCAGCTCTTGATTTGTCCAGCCCGGCTCACGAACTTCTCGGGTCCAGATGGATTCATCCAGCACTTCCCCATCGAATTCATCATTCCAGAGAAGGGTGTAGCCGTCAATCTCCGGAACCTCATCAGTTTTTTCTTCTTCGGTCGTTGTTTCCGTAGTTTCCACAGCCGTGGTCTCCGTAGGTTCCGTAGCAGCAGTGCTGCTGTCATCGGATGTGGTATTTGCGGTATTGCATCCCGTCAGCATGACAAGTGCTGCGAGCAATACACCAATCATTTTCAGTTTCATTCAGATTCCTCCTTGATTTACAATCATCTCCGTGTGACTGTTCTCCTCTATATTATAACGTGAAAAAATTAGAGATAATATCATTTATATGACAATTGTATCGTTTAGATGACCAAACTGTTTGCAGCGGTGCAGTGCATTGTCATGATTTTGAGGATGCAAATTCTGCCGGATTACGGTCGTTGAAAGATGGAGCACGTTTGTTTCCGGCACGGTTAATAATATTTGCTAAAAAGCAAGGATTTATCGTCGAAATTCTGTTGATTTAAATTGAGTAAAATATATCGACGTTTCATGAGAATTGTGTTATAATAGCAGCGAAGGGATGCAAATTCATCACCGGAGGACGTCAATGAAAAGAAAACTGATATTAGCAACCGTATTCGTACTGACTACTGCATTTGCAGTGTGCTGCGGTAAGGAGAGCAACGAAAACAAGAACACTGCCAGCGGATAGGAAACCAATGCAACGTCTATACGCACCTCGATATACAGGAACTCGTCGAGGCGATCAACAGAATATAAAAAAATATGGGATGCCGTCTGACATCCCATATTTACGTTGTTTATTCAATAGCGTAGCACTCAGGTAGCACTCATAGAAATCACACAAAATCTTTGAGTGCTACTTGAATGCTACCGTCCAAATTTCATCAATTTCCACCAATTCAGAGATATAAGAAAAACCTCGCAGGATAGCCCTGCGAGGCGATTTTTCTTGTGTTTGCAAAGTAAGAAATTTTATCTCTTGGAGAACTGCGGTGCACGACGAGCAGCCTTGAGACCGTACTTCTTTCTTTCCTTCATTCTCGGGTCACGAGTGAGGAAACCAGCAGCCTTGAGTGCCGGACGGAGTTCGGCATCAAACTGCAGCAGAGCACGGGAAATGCCGTGACGGATTGCACCTGCCTGACCGGTAACGCCGCCGCCCTCAACTGTGCAGACAACGTCAAACTTCTCAGTTGTCTCAGTCAGAGCCAGAGGCTGACGAACGATGAGCTTCAGTGTTTCCAGACCAAAGTAATCGTCGATATCTCTGCCGTTAATCGTGATGTTACCTGTACCCGGAATCAGTCTGACTCTGGATACGGAATGCTTTCTTCTGCCTGTACCATAGTGGTATGCTACCTTAGGTTCGTACATATCGTTCTGCCTCCTTCATTAAAACTCAAGCATTTCAGGCTTCTGTGCTGCGTGCTTGTGGTCTGCACCCTTGAAAGTACGCAGACGCTTGAGCTGTGCACTGCCCTGTGCTGTGTGGGGAATCATACCTGTAACTGCAATGGTCATTGCCTTTTCTGGTCTTTCAGCCATCAGCTTCTTGTAGGATACTTCCTTCAGACCGCCGATCCAGCCGGTGTGCCAGTAGTACTTCTTCTGCTCCAGCTTCTTGCCGGTCAGAATAGCCTTCTCACAGTTGATGATGATTACATGATCACCGCAGTCAACGTGCGGTGTAAATGTAGGCTTGTGCTTGCCTCTCAGAATGTGTGCAGCCTTTGCAGCAACACGGCCGAGCGGCTTGTCCGTTGCATCTAAAATATACCACTTGCGGCTGACTTCGCCAGCCTTAGGCATGGTTGTAGACATAATCAATTCCTCCGTTTTCATAATTTAGGTATTCCATTCTGCCTGCACTGCGATGTTACAGGAACGGGGATCCCAGCATCATATTGCAATGCGGAAAAATGGGGTATCGGCAGGCGGTTACTCTGCTGATAACCATACAATGATTATTATACAATATTTTTCATGCGTTGTCAAGAGGTATTTTGCGATTTTTAGATATTTTTTCAGCGAATGCCTATACAGATTAATCGGCACTTGACAATTGGGCAACTTTATGATAATATATATAATATGGTGTATAAAATGTGGGAAATTTGCTGATTTGCATACACGAATATGCCTGCATAATCAAATAGTTAAGGAGTGTAATTATGTTTAAAACCTTTGAAGAAGCGAAGAATTTCTGTGCAGAGCATCAGGTAAAAATGCTCGACTTTAAAATGGTAGACCTTGATGGCCGCTGGAGACACATTGCGATTCCCGAGAGCCGTTTTGTTCCGGATCTGATGGAATCCGGTATCGGCTTTGACGGTTCCAACTATGGCTTTGCACCGGTTGAAAAGAGTGATATGATTTTCATTCCCGACCTGTCAAGTGCATCCCTCGATCCTTTTGCAGAAGTTACGACACTCTCCATGATCGGTGATGTATATGTGATTGCAGAAAAGAACTATCGTTTCAACCAGGATCCGAGAAACGTATCCAAGCACGCAGTAGAATACCTCAAATCCACTGGTATTGCTGATGAAATGATCATCGGTCCCGAGTTTGAATTCCACATTTTCGACGATGTTGCTTACAGCGTAAAGCCCGAGGATATGTCCTTCACTGTGGATACCAGACAGGCATCCTGGAATTCCGCATTCGCTGACAGCAACAACAAGGGTTATATCACTCCCGGTCACCGCGGCTATCACGCTGACCTTCCGAATGACATTACCTACGACCTCAGAAGCCGCATCTGCCTGATGCTGGAAGAACGTGGTATCAAGGTGAAGTATCATCATCACGAGGTTGGCGGTTCCGGTCAGGTTGAGATCGAGGTTGAGCTTGGCGAAATGACAAAAATGGCGGACAACACCATGACGATCAAGTACATGGTAAAGAATGCTGCTCTGCAGGAAGGCAGAACTGCGACATTCATGCCCAAGCCCATTTACAGCGAAGCCGGCAACGGTATGCACGTTCATATGCTGCTGTTCAAGGATGGCAAGCCCGTATTCTATGATCCGAACGGCTATTCGGAACTTTCCGATACTGCTCTGTACTTCATCGGCGGTCTGCTCAAGCACGCAGGTTCTCTCTGTGCATTCACAAACCCGTCCACCAACTCCTTCAAGCGTCTGGTTCCGGGCTTTGAAGCTCCGGTTACCATTGGCTACGCAACCTCCAACCGCAGTGCCGTTGTTCGTATCCCTGCATATGCAAAGGCTCCTGACAAGCGTCGTTTTGAGCTTCGCAGCCCCGATGCAACCTGCAACCCCTACTACGCATATTCTGCAATCCTCATGGCAGGTATTGACGGTGTAAAGAACAAGATTGATCCTTCCAAGTGCGGATGGGGTCCGTTCGACTTCAATCTGTACAACCTCTCCGATGAGGAGAAGGCTCAGATCCAGAGCCTGCCCAAGTCCCTTGACGAAGCACTCGACGCACTCGAGACTGACCACGATTACCTGACAGAGGGCGGCGTATTCCCCGAAAGACTGATTGAGATCTGGCTCAAGAAGAAGCGTGCTGAAGCGGCTGCCATCAATAAGATCCCACATCCGGCAGAATTTGCAAGCTACTATGATCTTTAATCTATAATATCCCTCAATCTTCCCCCGCCTATGGTGGGGGAAGATTTTTATATGCATGATGCAAGGAATCATGCGGTATACCGCACTATACCGCAAAACAAGAAAGTTCCTCTGAAAAGAGGAACTTTCAAATGCGTCTGCTGGCGGGGGCTCCCCGCTGTCATGGTGAACCAATTTAGATCATCTTGAATCATTGGCATTATTATAGCATATCGGCTCATTCTTGTCAATATTTTTTTAAATTTATGTAACGCTTGCCTTGAAACCTCAAGGCAAG
>JAZOBK010000115.1:0-4557 GCA_045595985.1 Oscillospiraceae bacterium | reverse complement strand
GGCAACACCTGCACCGCCCGTTGGTCCTGCACTGGGTCAGCACGGCGTAAACATCATGGCATTCACAAAGGAATTCAACGAGAGAACAAAGAATGACATCGGCATGATCATCCCGGTTGTTATCACTGTTTACGCTGATCGTTCCTTTACATTTATTACCAAGACTCCCCCCGCAGCAGTTCTGATCAAGAAGGCTTGCGGTATCGAGAGCGGTTCCGGCGTTCCGAACAAAACCAAGGTTGCTAAGATCACCAAGGAGCAGGTTCAGAAGATCGCTGAAACAAAGATGCCCGACCTGTACGCTGGTTCTCTGGAAGCTGCTATGAGCATGGTTGCTGGTACAGCTCGTTCTATGGGCGTTGTTGTAGAAGACTAATTTCGGCAGACATTCTGCCACTCAATATGGTGGGAGGAAACTTTCCGCTAATCGGATGTGCGAAACAGCACACCGGTATTACCACTGAATTAGGAGGAAATAATAATGAAACACGGCAAGAAGTATGTAGACAGCCGTAAGGCAATTGATTCTACAAAGCTCTATGATTCCGTTGAAGCTTTGGATATGGTTTGCAAGAATGCAAAGGCAAAGTTTGATGAGACTGTAGAGGCTCACATTCGTCTCGGCGTTGACTCCAGACACGCTGACCAGCAGGTTCGTGGTGCAGTAGTACTGCCCAACGGCACAGGTAAGAAGGTAAGAGTTTGCGTATTCTGCAAGGAAGACAAGTACGAGGCAGCTCAGGCTGCAGGTGCTGAATTCGTTGGTGGTCAGGATCTGGTTGACAAGATCATGAAGGAAAACTGGATGGATTTCGACCTTGTTATCGCATCCCCCGACATGATGGGTCTGGTTGGCCGTCTGGGTCGTGTGCTCGGTCCCCGTGGTCTGATGCCCAACCCGAAGGCTGGTACTGTAACTCCCGACGTTGCTAAGGCTGTTACCGAGGCTAAGGCTGGTAAGATCGAGTATCGTCTGGACAAGACCAACATCATCCACTGCCCGATCGGCAAGGCATCCTTCGGTGCTGAGAAGCTCGACCAGAACTTCGCAACTCTGATGGAAGCTATCGTTAAGGCTAAGCCGGCTGCAGCAAAGGGTACCTACCTGAAGTCCTGCACAGTGACTTCCACAATGGGCCCCGGCGTTCCGGTTGCTACAAACAAGTACAGCGTTTAATTGACACACAATCCCCTGCTTTTGAATGAAAGCAGGGGATTTTTTTGCAGATACACAAATCCCCCGTTCAGCTGAACGGGGGAAACTTGTTAACCCAGCGAGGGAATCAGTTTTACGAGATATTTCAGGATCATCAGACTGTCCGCAGCCGAAGGCTTTCCGTCACCGTCGACATCTGCAAGCTTTTCAGCCTGTTCCGACAGAGATCCTGCTCCAAGCAGAGCCCTGTTGAGGGCAATGACATCGAGAATATCAACTGTACCGTTCTCGTCAGCGTCGCCAAGGAGGATATCCTCGTCTTTCGGATCATCATCAGGCGGTTCCACATCTCCGCCATTGCCGTACAGATCCTCCGGCAGCTCGCTCAGCGTCAGGCAATAGTCGCTCTTGAGAAGCTTTGCCAGTTCCTCCGGATCCTGCTTGTCGGCACCGCTGAGGAAGTTTTCCTGTCCATTGTCATACCATGTGCAGAAATACAGCCAGCCTGCCTTTTCAATCGTCAGATTGTCAAGGCTCGGTACAGTGTCATTCTCAGGCATTGCCACCATTTTCTTGCCGTCCACATGATCGTAGATGGAGTAGAAAATACCGCTCTCTGCATCCAGATTCGGGCCGCTGCCGCCGGGATTACCGTCGTGGCGGTTGTAAACGCAGTTGTATTTGTCAAGACCTACAATATCCACATACTCATCGCCGGAATACCACTGTGCGGACTCATCCGACCATGCATAGAGATTCTGTACCCAGATCAGGTTGTGCAGACCGTAGGTTTCCGTAAGCTCGGTGTAGAGATATTTCCACAACGCCTTGTAAGGCTCCGCACCATTCTGTGACCACCAGAACCACGCACCCTTGGCATCCAGACCGCCATTGCCCTCCGCTTCATGGAACGGACGGAACAGAATCGGACAGCCTGCCTCCTGTGCAAGGAGCAGCTGCTCGGCAAGATCCTCCACGCAGAGCTTGAAGAAATCATTCTCCTTCGTTCCCTCCACAGACGCCTTTGCGACATCAAAGCTGGAGTTGGGCTTGTAGCTTACCGCTGTCCAGTCGATCGGCTCACCCACCTCATAATTTGTAAAATCCGTCGGTACGTTTATATGCCAGCATACCGTTGCGATGCCGTTCTTGTTGGCTACCCAATCAATCAGACGCTCTGTAGAGCCGTCCTCCCATCCATACATGGGATTGTAATTCATCAGGTCGAAACCACGGATTGCGGGATAATCCCCTGACAAATCCTTGATGTAGTCAAATTCAAGATCATAGTTCGTCAGCTTATACTGGCGGTTCTGCTGATCATATTCATACTTCTTTCCGTTTTCATCATAGCACTTCCAGACGAAAGTGGAACCATCATCCGCAGTAGAAAGATCAGCTTCGTCATAGGTATACACATTGCCATCATTGTCCGTCAGCTGTCCTGCATCGGTATCCAGCTTCAGGGAACGCGTCGTCTGGTGCATGGAGCTGCCGCCGCCGTAAATTTCCTGCTGTCCGGACAGAATATGACTGCCGTAAACGGATGCCAAATACGCCATGAGAGAACGGGTTTCCGGTGTCGCATCGGGATCGCACGGCTCGGTATTTCCCTCAAGCTTCGGCAGGCTGGATTCCTTTACCGTGATGGTATCAAATGCGGCATAGCCGTACTGGGGAGTTATTTCGATCTCGTTCACACCCTTCTTCAGACGGAAGTTGCCGAAGCTGAAATCCTTCCATTCCTTTGAGTAGCCGATTCGCTTCATATACGAAACACCGTTGATTTTCAGTGTCTGATCCCTTCCCTCCTCATTCAGGATCTGCACAAAGCGGCAGGAAATGTCGTACATACCATCCTCGGGCACCTCCACCTCAAAACGGATCGTTCCGTTTGTCTGGTACACAAATCCCTCACCGCTGTAGCCAGGAACTTCTGTTTCATAAATGCTCGTCCATACAGTGCAGCCGTCAAGCTCCAGATCCTCGGCTTCATATGTGCCAAGCTCCAGTGCGGATGCTCTGTATTCGGGTAACGCACTGCAAAGTGAAATGCACATTGCGACAGCAGATGCCGCAGCGGCAAGCTTTTTTGTAAATCGTTTCATTCTACCGCTCCTCCGTTAATTAAAATTTACTTAAATTATACCATATTTCAGTTAAAATTTCTACCTTCATTCTGCACAAAAACATTCTTAGGATTTTGGATAAGATTACATATAAAAGAACTTCCCTGCTGCTGGCAGGGAAGTTCCTATTTTTATTTATACTTCCGCATTTGCAGCAATTGCAGCGATTACCTCGGAGAGGAGGTTAGCCGGCAGCGGCTCATAGCGGAGGAATTCCATCGTAAAGCTGCCCATACCACGGGTTACCTGACGCAGATACATCGCAAAGTCATGCATCTCACGAGCCGGAACTTCAGCGGTAATGGTGGTTTCGCCCTTACCGGCAGGTTCCATACCCAGCACTCTGCCGCGACGCTTGTTCAGTTCGCCCATGATGTCGCCGGTGTTATCGTCGGGAGCCGTTACATTCAGTGTATTGATGGGTTCGAGCATTACGGGATCGGCATTCTTCATACCTTCCTTATAGGCGATGGATGCAGCCATCTTGAACGCCATTTCGGAGGAGTCAACCGGATGGTAGGAACCGTCGAGCAGGATCGCCTTCAGACCAACTACGGGGCATCCGGCAAGAACGCCCTTCTTTACGGCATCCTGAAGACCCTTTTCAACTGCGGGGAAGTAGTTCTTCGGAACAGAACCGCCGAATACCTTTTCTTCAAATACCAGTGAATCGCTTACGCAGGGTTCAAATGCGATCTTAACGTGACCATACTGACCGTGACCGCCGGACTGCTTCTTATGCTTGCCCTCTGCCTCAACCTTCTTGCGAATGGTTTCACGATATGCAACCTGCGGTTCGCTGAGCTTTACTTCCGCACCGAACTTTGCCTTGAGCTTGGAAACTGCAATTTCCAGATGCTGTTCGCCAAGACCGCTGAGAATCATTTCCTTCGTCAGCTCATCCTGCTCATATTTCAGAGTCGGATCTTCTTCCACCAGACGCTGCATACCTGCGGAGATCTTGCTCTCATCGCCCTGTGCCTTTGCACGGACTGCCATGGAGTAGCAAGCCAGCGGGAATTCGGGCATTTCTGCGGAAGCCACACGGGACGGTGCACACAGCGTATCGCCTGTGGATGCGGAAATCTTTACTGCAACAACAATGTCGCCTGCGGATGCGGACTTCACTTCCGTCTGCTTCTTACCAAGCAGTGTGTAGAGCTTGCCGATCTTTTCTTCTGCACCGGTTCTGGAGTTTACAACGCTGCTTTCAGAAGAAATGCTGCCGCTGAGCACCTTCAGATAGGACATCTTACCTACGAACGGGTCGGC
>JAZOBK010000114.1:0-5193 GCA_045595985.1 Oscillospiraceae bacterium | reverse complement strand
CTCCGACTTCCACCTTTTCCTTGAGGTGCCGCAGGTCGTCCGCTGCCGATCTTGCCTCAGGATGCACCTCGGGATAGCACGCAGCGGAAATATTGAAATCCCCCTCCCTGCGGATGAATTCGATCAGGTCGGACGCATACTTAAAGTCGTTCTTCTCAGGACGGTCGGGGCTTTTGTCGCCGCGAAGTGCAAGAATATCGGTGATGCCGTGTGCCTTGAAATCCCGAAGCACCGTCGAAATTTCCTCCTTTGTGTAGGAAATGCAGGGCAGATGTGCCACGGGCTTGACGCCGTATTCGTGCAGGAGCTTTGCACAAAGCTCACGGGTAAGTGCACCGCCGTTCAGACCGCCGCCCGCACCGTAGGTCACGCTGATGAAGTCGGGTTTCAGTGCCGCAAGCTCCGCAAATGCATTCGAAACACTCTCTACGGGGGAAGTGGGCTTCGGGGGGAATACTTCAAAAGAATAAATCGGTTTTTGTTCCATAAATCCACACTCTTTTCTTGTTTTATGTCAATCTATCGACCAGTCAATTTCCGCAAAGCCGTGGCTTTTCAGAAAATCATTTGTCTTGGAAAAATGCCTGCATCCGAAAAATCCCCTTGTCGCAGACAGTGGACTCGGATGGGCGGATTTCAGAATCAGGTGGCAGGGATTTGTGAGAATCTCCTGCTTCTTGGCAGCGTGTGCTCCCCAGAGCAGGAACACAATGGGATCTTCACGGAGATTCAGCAGTCGGATAATGCTGTCTGTAAACTGCTCCCAGCCCTTGCCATGGTGGCTTGCCGCCTGTCCGTCACGCACGGTCAGGACGGTATTGAGCAGGAGCACGCCCTGCTTTGCCCAGTTGGTCAGTTCTCCGTGCTTTCCGAGATTGTCAATGCCGAGATCATCCCGAATTTCCTTATAGATATTGACGAGGGATGGCGGCGGCTGGACGCCTTTTTTTACCGAAAAGCTCAGACCATGTGCCTGATTCGGGCCGTGATAGGGATCCTGTCCGAGAATCACCACACGCACGCCGCTGTAGGTTGTATATTTGAGGGCATTGAAGATGTCATACTGGTTGGGATAAATCGTTGCAGTGCGGTATTCCGCTGCCAGAAAACGCCGCAGATCCTGATAATACGGCTTTTCCAGTTCCTCTGCAAGAAGAACATCCCACTCATTTCCGAAATGTACCATACATCCGCCTCCTTTTTACAGTGATACATTTATCATTATAGCACAGATTTACCGCAATTACAAGGGGAAATTTGAAATATTCCGATGTGTCCGCCCGAAACGATATTTCGGGAATTCATTTGCAAAACAGCTATCCTTAAATTTTCGGCAAATAAAAAGCACCACGGGAAATCCCGTGGTGCTTAGGGTGATCTTCAGATCAGATCCTCATTTGTGATTGCATCGAAATATGCCACTGCCTTGCCGCAGTTCTCACAATAATACGTTTCCGCAACGTGCGAAAGCTGCACGGTGTTTTTCGGAATCAGCCTTTCCACGTCTTCCTCCGCAATCCATCTCGGGCCTTGATGGATCTTCAAAAAAGCAGGCAGATCGTCACTGAAACGGATCTCCCCCTTCTGCATCTCCTTTTCACAATACGGACACTTCATAAGATACCTCCTGTAGCACTTATGACATCAGCCGCTTTGCATTCTCAAAGCGGCTGTATTTCTCGTTTATTTTGAGCGTCTGCGGCTGCCGTTCTTGCGATCGGTATTCCGCTTGATGTCGCACATACGTTCCTCACTGTTCTGCTTGAAACGGCTCATCATATCCTCAAAGCTCATCTCGGACTGCGGCTTCTGGGGCTTGGGTTCCCAGACAATGGGCTTCTCACGCTCAGCTCTGCGGGCACGGGGCTTCTGCACGGGCTTTTCTTCCTCGGGTACCGCTTTTTTGATCGACATACTGATCTTGCCCTGCTCATTTACCTGCAGTACCTTGACCTTGACATCCTGTCCCTCGGTGAGAAATTCACGGATGTCCGTGACATATGCATTCGCTACCTCCGAAATATGTACCATTCCCGTGATGGGCTTTCCGTCCTCGACAGGAACTTCTACAAATGCACCGTAGTTTGTAATTCCTTTTACTTTGCCGTCATAAATTTTTCCGATTTCCAGCTGCATACACTGAAATCCCCCTGAATTAAAAATTTCACTTCACCGTATCAGTCACGGGATGTATCGTAATATCTGCGTTCGTCGGGATAGGCATAATTGCTTCCCTCAACCGCAAGCTTCTCCATATATCGCTTGATTTCTTCCTCGTTCTCGCCGTCAACGATCTCCTGCAGTTCCTTCAGCTCAAGCTGGAGTGCGTCAATGTCCTCCTCGATCCCTGCAAGCTCACGCTTCTTCTCTGCAATGGTGTTCTGCGTGTTGATGATCGTCACGGCACAGAATACCACAAATACGGCAGATGCAATACGGATGAACATACGGAACAGAAAATTCGGCTTGTTATCTTTTGCTTTTGGCATTTTGTTTCACCTTCTTTTTGTTTCTCCTATTATTATACACCATTTCAGGGGTCGCTTGCAAGGGATTTTGTGTATTTTTTTGTGCATTATTTGTTTTTTTGTTGTTTTTTACAAATATGGCATTTACTTTTCGACAAATCAATGCATAACTTTTTGAAATGATCCGAAACGGTACTCGCAGCAGGCGGCAGATACTGCCGCCGACGGCAATCACAAACCGTCCGAGCGTGCATTCGTACAGCACGAATCCCAGCAGGCAGCCCACTACATAGTACATACGGAACTGTCCCAGTGCAAATGCCGATGTATAGCCTAAAATCAAAATTCCGCATATCAGCGGAAACAGTACATCCTCCGCAGCGACCGCCGCAGGATGATGCGGAAGCAAACGTCGAAGCAGCCGCATGGCGTCAAACACCACTCCGCAGGGGATTCCCAGCAGGCAAGCCCCTGCAAACAGAAGCAGCTGTTCTTCGGGGGACACATAGGTTTCCGGAATCACGAATGCCGCTATCATCGGAACAGTTTCCCAATCAGCGTGAGGGGGGACTGCTTATCCCGATCGCCGTAGCAAAGCGACCATATGTCGCCCTCAACAGTCATGTTGCCGCTTTCAACGCTGACGGCGTTGATGTGCAGATCCCTGCCGACGATGGTCAGTTCCCCCAGACGTGTGTAGAGTATGATTTCCCGTTCATCAAAGCTGTCCACATCCGTAACACCCGAAAGGCTCAGCGATCTGCGGTTTTCCAGAATCATGGTATGTGAAGCGGCGTTCTTTTCCGGCATGGCTTGTTCCTCCTGTGTCGTTGGTTGCTATGTAGTATTATATGCATCCCAGCGATTTTTCAGAACCAATGTGTGAATTTCAGTTTTTTCTTGCAATTGCAGAGGATTTGTGATATAATAAAAAATACAGCGGATCATCCGCTTGAAATAATAACCGAAAGGACGATGCCATCATGAAAATTGAAACCAAATGCCTGCATGAAGGCTATGAGCGTACAAATGGTGCACCCGGTGCACTGCCCATCGTGCAGAGTACAACCTATGTATTTGATAGTACACAGCACATTGCTGATTTGTTTAATATGCCCACGGAGCATATGTATTCCCGTTTCTCCAATCCCACAGTTGACGCTGTTGAGAAGAAGATCGCTGCACTTGAGGGCGGCGTCGGTGCAATGTGCACTTCCAGCGGACAGGCTGCATCCCTGCTGTCCGTGCTGAACCTCTGCAATTCCGGCGACAGCTTCATTGCGGCAAGTGCCATCTACGGCGGTACGGTGAATCTGTTTGCAGTCAGCCTCAAAAAGCTCGGTATTGAGTGTATTTTCGTTGATCCCGAGGCTACCGAGGAGGAACTGGAAGCTGCCATCAAGCCGAACACCAAGCTCGTTTTTGGCGAAACTCTGGCAAATCCTGCTCTGAACGTGTTTGACATTGAGCGTTTTGCAAATTTTGCCCACAAGCACGGCATTCCGCTGATCGTGGACAACACCTTCCCGACGCCCATTCTTTGCCGTCCGTTTGAATTCGGTGCGGATATTGTGGTGCATTCCACAACAAAATACATGGACGGTCATGCAGTACAGGGCGGCGGCGTGATCGTTGACAGCGGTAATTTCGACTGGACAAACGGCAATTTTCCGGAATTTACCGAGCCCGACGAGAGCTATCACGGCGTTGTGTATACAAGAGAATTCGGCAAGATGGCGTACATCATCAAGGCAAGAATGCAGCTGATGCGTGATTTTGGCTGCTATCCTGCGGCAAATTCCGCATTCCTGCTCAATCTCGGTCTGGAAACACTGGCAGTTCGTATGGAGCGTTACTGCAAGAACGGTCTGACCGTTGCAAAATTCCTGCAGAGCTGCGATGCGGTAGCAAGCATTACCTATCCCGGACTCGAATCCGACAAGCACTATGAGCGTGGTCAGAAGTATCTGCCGAACGGCTGCAGCGGTGTAATTTCCTTCAGCATCAAGGGAGGCAGAGATGCGGCAACAAAGTTCATGGACGCTCTCAAGCTCGCATCCCGTGAGGTTCACGTTGCGGATATCCGTACCTGCGTGCTGCATCCTGCAAGCATGACGCACTCCAAACTCAGCAAAGAGGCTCGTGAGAGCGCAGGCATCACCGACGGATTGATTCGTTTCGCTGTAGGTATCGAAAACGTCGAAGATATCATAGCCGACTTAGAAAATGCTTTGGATAAGGCTTAAGCCTCAATATAAAAAGCAGTTTATAGAAAATCACTGAAATAGAAAACCGCTCCAGAAAATTATTTCTCAGAGCGCTTTTGATTTATTCTATATTTGATTTGTCTTACGAAGTTGTTATTACGTCGCTTATATTAAAACTCTAAATTATCTATAATATCAAAGTCTTCATCTTCAATATCATATTCGTCTTCAAACTCTTCAAACATATTCTCTTCAGCTTCGTCCCAGTCGAAATCATCATCAAAGTTGCCTTCATCAAAAGGATCGATCTCATTCATTTCTTCCATGAATTCTGAAAGTTCCTCATCCGTCAGCTTATCTAAATCTTGTGTAAGAAGTCTATGGTCACGAGCTAATGTTCGTAATTCTTCCATCACTTCCGGTGAAATATAGAAATCATCGTCATTTTCTTGACAATAATTAATATACTTAGGATCTTTTTCATAAACTTCAGCTAAGGTCTCACCAGCATATTTGCC
>JAZOBK010000113.1:0-2560 GCA_045595985.1 Oscillospiraceae bacterium | reverse complement strand
GGATACACTGCCACTTCGTGTCCGCCGTGACCATGTACCCTATGATGTATGGGAACGGCAGGGATATCTGTTGACCACCGAAGGAAATGTTGTCCACTACGGTTTTATAGAGAATTTCATCGAGGAACTGGGACAGCGTTTCAATATCCGTGAAATCGCCTTTGACCGTTGGGGTGCGGTGCAGATGTCGCAGAACCTTGAGGGTCTGGGCTTCACGATGGTGCAGTTCGGTCAGGGCTACAAGGATATGTCACCGCCGACCAAGGAACTAATGCGACTGACGCTCAACAAGATGATTGCTCACGGCGGTCATCCAGTGCTGCGGTGGATGATGGATAACATTTTCATCAAGCGTGACCCTGCCGGAAATATCAAGCCGGATAAGGAAAAATCCACGGAAAAAATTGATGGTGCGGTGGCACTGATTATGGCACTTGACCGTGCGGTGAGGTGTGGCAATGACACGGGAGACAGCATTTATGATGAAAGAGATTTGCTTGTTTTGTAAAGTCAGCGTATCTCCGCCATAGTAAAACTGCCTGCATCAATATAGTTTTGGTGACCGGTTTCAAGCTTTTGGCAAACCCAGAAGAATCGCTCATCATCAAAGCTAAAGTCGCAGTTATCCATAAAACTCTCGTCAAATATGATACGCTGAGGCACAAACTTACGTAGTATCTCCTCATCACAGCGCATTGGTTCAACAAATTCAGTATGGAGTATCCCAGATTCATCAAGTGTCCGTTCTAATACTTCGGGGCAGTATTCAGTTAGCAATGCGACAGGATACGAAGCACAGATGAACCCATAGCATTTATCATAACTGCACGGCGTTTTGGGACATAAGCGATACCAACGATTATCAGCCCAATCGTCCCAATCACCGCATTGAAGATTGATATGGGCGTTTATGATGTTGCTCACAGCCTTAAAATCGTATCTGCCTTTCAGTTCGATTGCTTTTGAAAATAATACTGTATAATCTTTCATAGCGTAATCCTATCTCTTTTTTTCATAACAAGATAAATCCAATCAGAATTTGTAGTTGACAGCCTCGTCTTTCTTTCATTATATCACATCTCATCGAAAAATTCAATCCTGAAAGGAGCGTGATTCCCATGAGCATTTTCAAAGGACTTTTCAAAAGCCGAGATAAGCCTCAGAATAGCTACGACAGCCCCAGCTACACCTACTTCTTCGGCAGAAGCACTGCCGGAAAGAGCGTCAATGACCGCACGGCGATGCAGCAGATTGCAGTTTACGCCTGCGTGAGAGTGCTGTCAGAAGCCATCGCACAGCTGCCACTTCATATTTACGAATACACCGACAAGGGAAAAGAGCGAGTGCCCAAGCACCCGCTATATTTTTTGCTGCACGACCAGCCAAATCCCGAAATGACGAGTTTTGTGTTCCGTGAAACGCTGATGTCCCACCTGCTGATTTACGGCAATGCCTACGCACAGATTATCCGCAACGGTCGTGGTGAAGTCATTGGACTATATCCGCTGATGCCGGACAAGATCAAGGTTGACCGTGATGAGAGGAACAGGCTCATTTACAAATACAGCCGTTATGATGAGCAGAATCCGAACTTCCGTGAGCAAGGCGAAATCATTCTGCCTGCGGAACAGATATTGCATATTCCTGGCTTGGGATTCGATGGTCTTGTCGGCTATTCTCCCATTGCCATGGCGAAAAATGCCATCGGTCTTGCCGTTGCCTGTGATGAATACGGTGCGTCATTCTTTGCCAATGGTGCATCACCATCCGCTGTGCTGGAGCATCCGGGAGTTATCAAAAATCCGGAGCGTGTCCGTGAAGCATGGCACAGGGCATACGGCAGCGGAAATGCCCATAAGACAGCAATTTTGGAAGAAGGCATGAAGTACACACCAATTTCCATTCCAAATAATGAAGCACAGTTTCTGGAAACGAGAAAGTTTCAGATTGAGGAAATCGCAAGGCTGTACCGTGTGCCGCTACACATGATTGGCGATCTTGACCACGCCACGTTCAGCAACATTGAGCATCTGTCACTTGAATTTGTGAAATACACCCTTGACCCATGGCTAATTCGCTGGGAGCAGTCGTTGATGAAGGCTCTGCTTTCCGACTCGGAAAAGGGAAAATATTTCATCAAGTTCAATGTAGAAGGACTGCTCCGTGGTGACTATGCAAGCCGTATGAGTGGTTATGCTACTGCCCGTCAAAACGGCTGGATGTCTGCAAATGATATTCGTGAGCTGGAGGATATGAATTTAATTCCCGAAGAAGATGGCGGTAATTTGTATCTGGTCAATGGTTCGATGAGCCGTCTTTCTGATGCGGGAATTGCGTATCAAAAAACTGAAATGAAGGAGGATACTGCACAATGAAGAAATTTTGGAACTTCGTGACAAACGAAGATACCAACGAAACAGAACTGATCTTCAACGGACCTATTTCGGAAGACACATGGTTCGGCGATGAGGTCACACCTGCCTTATTCCGTGATGAGCTGAGCAAGGTTAAGGGAGATCTCACGGTATGGCTGAATAGCCCTGGTGGAGATGTATTTGCC
>JAZOBK010000112.1:0-12432 GCA_045595985.1 Oscillospiraceae bacterium | reverse complement strand
AACATTTATTCCATAGATTCCATAAAATTATGAGGTTCAAAGTGGTATTTCCACTTTTTCAAATGGGCGAGATTCCACAAAATGTGAAAAGCGGTGGTAGGGCAGGAAAATTTTCCACATAATTTTCAAGAATTTTTCCCTTTCCACTCCACAATTCCCCAACAATTCCACGATGGAAAACCGGATTTTTTGTTTTTCACTTTTTCACGTTTTTTCAAGAACGGGAATGTGGAAGAAAAAGGAATGAAAAAGTCCGTGGATTCATTGGTTTTGGGAAATTTCAACTTTTCCGCCCCCTCTACTACTACTACTAAAATAATTATTTATGATTGATTTGATTGATTCACAGAAAACTTTCCCGACAGAGGAAGGCGTCTGTTGAAACCGAAGTCAGGAGTTGATAAGAATGAGATTTGAATGTAATAAGAACGATCTGTGCAACGGCATTGCCCATGTATCCAAGGGTGTTTCCCAGAAATCCACCATTGCAGCCCTTGAGGGAATCTGCGTACAGATGGAACAGGGTGCCGTGGTTCTGACAGGCTATGATCTGGAGATCGGTATCCGCACGAGAGTACAGGCAGATTGCGAGGACAGCTGTTCCTTTGTGCTGAATGCAAGGCTGTTCAGCGAAATGACACGCCGCATGACGGGTGAGCGTGTGGTATTTGAAATTGACGAAACGCTGAATGCGAGAATTGCAAGTGAAAACACGGAATATCGTATTTCTGCGATGTCTGCAGAGGAATTTCCGGCACTTCCCGTAGTGGAAACGACACAGAAAACAGCAGTTTCCCAGCCGATCCTGCGTTCGATGATCCAGCAGTCAAGCTTTGCGGCGTCCATTAAGGAGGATAAGCCCATTCTGACGGGTGAACTGTTTGAATCGGGTGAGGATATGTTTTATGTGGTGGCAATGGACCGCTACAGACTGGCGATGCGTCAGGAAAAGCTTGCAGAGCTAGGCACATTCCGCTTTGTTGTGCCGAAAAAGGCACTGTCGGAACTGATCATGCTGCTGAAGGATGACGCAGAAACTCCGTGTGAATTTGCAACAAACGGCAAGCACATCGTATTTTCGGTGAATGGATTTGAGCTGTTCGCAAGACTTCTGGAGGGACAGTTCCATAATTTCCGCAGCAGCATCCCGTCGGAGGCTAAGACGGAAGTTATTATGAACACCCGTGACATGATCGGCTGTGCGGAACGCTGTGCTTTGCTGATTAATGACAAGAACAAAGCTCCGATGCGTTGTGTGTTTGCCGATGGTTTTATGGAAATTTCCTGCAAAACGGGCATCGGCGTGATCAATGACCGCATTCCTGCGAATATCAGCGGCGAGAGCGTGACCATCGGTTTCAGCAATAAATATCTGCTCGAAGCCCTGCGTGCGTGCGAATGCGATAAGATCAAGATCCACATGAGCGGCTGCAATAAGGTAATCAAGATCACACCCATGGACGGGGAGTCTTTTGTGTATTTAATTATGCCCATTCAGTTGAAGAACTAACGTTGTAATTGAACAGGGGGCAGAGCCCCCTGTCAGTCACAAATAAACCATCCACAGAAAGGGGATTACCATGTCACAGGAAGTAATCCAGGTTCAGATCACAACAGAATTTATCAAGCTTGATTCCCTGCTCAAATTTGCAGGGCTCTGCGACACGGGCGGATTTGCAAAAGAGCTGGTTCAGCAGGGTGCGGTTTCCGTCAACGGCGAGGTATGCACCATGAGGGGCAAGAAGATTCGCTCGGGCGACCGTGTTTCCGTGGATAGATTCATCGTTGAGGTGCAGTAGTTTTTATGTATATTACGTCATTTTCCGCTGATGGATTCCGTAATCTCAAGGGTGTGCGGCTCGAACCTGACCGCAGGTTCAATGTCATTATCGGCGATAATGCACAGGGGAAAACCAACCTCCTCGACGCCATCTGGCTGATGACGGGCTGCAAAAGCTTTCACGGGATCAAGGAACGGCATTATATGGGTTTTGACGCCCCGTTCTTTCAGTGCGATATGCGTTTCCATGACGGCAGACGTGAACAGCGGATGACCTACAGCATGGAACGCGGAATGCAGAAAAAGCGGAAAATTACCATAAACGGCGTGGATACTGCCAAAACGGGCGGACTCTTTGAGGCGTTCCACTGTGTGGCGTTTTCGCCTTTTGATGTGGAGATCGTCAACGGTTCCCCCGACCGCCGCAGGACATTTATGGATCTGTGTGCCTGTCAGCTGCATCCGAGAAGTATGGAATATGTCAGCCGTGCGTCACTGCTGCTTGCACAGCGGAATGCTGCGATCCAGAATTGCCTGAAAGGCAGGATCCGCCGGCAGGATGTGACGATGTTCGACGCACAGCTTGCAAAAACCGGTGCGTGGATCAGCTGCATGAGGGCGGCGTATATTCGCAGCATCCGTCCGCTTTGCAGGGAATTGTACAGCGTGATGACGGGCGGCAGCGAAATTCTCAATGCTGCCTACCGCAGTGCGGTTTACGGCGATGCGGAGCTTCCCGAAAAGCCGACCGCTGAGCTTGCGGCGATCTATGAACAGAAGCTTTCGGAGAATCTGAAAGAGGATCTGCGGCTCGGATATACCCAGAGAGGCATCCAGAGGGATGAACTTCTGCTGGACATCGGCGGTTATGCCGTCAGTCAGTTTGGTTCGCAGGGACAGCGGAAAAGTACTGCTCTTGTGCTCAAGCTGGCACAGGCACATTTGTATAATGAGAAAATGCAGCGTTCCCCCGTGGTTCTGCTCGACGATGTGATGGGCGAGCTGGATGAGCGGCGGCAGCGTCTGATTTACGATATGGTGGCGGATATGCAGGTGTTCATCACCCTTTGCCACCCCTCCTCCCTGCGGGTAGAACAGAAAGGCAAGGTCTTTCTGATGCGGGAGGGCGTGCTTCGTCCGGATTGTGAGTGACTGAGAAATTTCCGGCAAATGCTATTTTTTAACAAGGTGAGTTTTATTTTTCCACATTTTCAACCTCTGAAAAAGTGGAAAATGTGAAAAATCATATAAAAATCACGGTATTGCGACACTGGTTCTCAACAAAAACGGTTGAAAACTATGTTGAATATGTGGAATAGTCTGCCACAGGCGGACAGTTTCGCAATATTTTGAAACGGAGAGTGAACATATGGATCAGCAGAATATGCAGTACGATGCCGAGCAAATTCAGGTGCTGGAGGGTCTTGACCCTGTAAGAAAGCGTCCCGGTATGTACATTGGCTCGACCAGTATTGACGGTCTGCATCATCTTGTCTACGAAATCGTGGACAATGCCATTGACGAGGCACTGGCCGGATACTGTACGGAAATCAAGGTGGAGATCCTCCCAGATGAGATCATTCGTGTATCCGACAACGGCAGAGGCATCCCTGTCGGCATTCACCCGACGGAGGGAATTTCTGCGGCAACGGTCGTTTACACGGTGCTGCACGCCGGCGGTAAATTCGGCGGCGGCGGATACAAGGTTTCCGGCGGTCTGCACGGCGTAGGTGCGTCCGTTGTCAATGCTCTGTCGGAATGGCTGGAGCTGACGGTCAAGGACGGAAAAAATGTGCATTTCCAGCGGTTTGAACGTGGCGAATACAGCGAGCAGCTGAAAATCATCGGCGATACGGATGAAACCGGTACCACGGTTACCTTCAAGGCAGATCCGGAGATTTTTGAAACAACGGTATTCGATTACGAAGTACTGCTCAAGCGACTGCGTGAGCAGGCGTTCCTCAATGCAGGTATCCGCATTGTGTTCTCGGATATGCGTAATTCCGGTGAAATCCAGTCGGAAACACTGCACTATGAGGGCGGTATCCGTCAGTTTGTCGAGCACATCCACACCACAAAGGGCTACGAAACTGTGGGCGATGTAATTTACATCGCCGGCACACAGGATGATTCTTTTGCGGAAATTGCCATGCAGTACAATGACAGCTACAACGAGGTGATCCTGTCGTTTGCCAACAACATTCGCACCAAGGACGGCGGCAGCCATGAGAATGGCTTCAAAAATGCATTGACAAAGGTCATTAACGAATACGGAAAGAATTTCCAGCTTCTCAAGGAGAATGAAAAGCTTTCGGGAGATGACGTCCGTGAGGGAATGACAGCGGTGGTTTCTGTCAAGCTTACGGAGTGCGAATTTGAGGGACAGACAAAGGGCAGACTCGGTAATCCTGCGGTGCGTCCGTTCGTGGAAAAGCTCGTGCAGGAAAAGCTGATGAATTATTTTGAGCAGAATCCTGTGATCGCAAGAGAAATTATGGACAAGTGCCTTGCGGCAAGGAGAGCAAGAGAAGCGGCAAAGAATGCGAGAGAAACCGCACGCCGCAAATCCGCAATGGAGAGTGCTTCCCTGCCGGGCAAGCTTGCAGACTGCACGGAAAAGGGCATCGAACGCACGGAAATTTACATCGTCGAGGGTGACTCTGCGGGAGGTTCCGCAAAGGGCGGCCGTGACAGAATGTATCAGGCGATTTTGCCGCTCTGGGGCAAGATGCTGAATGTTGAAAAGGCAAGAATCGACAGAGTTTACGGCAATGACAAGCTCATGCCCGTGGTTACGGCACTGGGTACGGGCATCGGCGAGGATTTCAATATTGAAAAGCTTCGTTACGGCAAGGTCATCATTATGGCCGACGCCGACGTGGACGGATGCCATATCAGAACGCTTTTGCTGACGTTCTTCTTCCGCTTTATGCGACCGCTGATCGAGAATGGAAATGTCTATATTGCACAGCCGCCGCTCTACAGAGTTGCAAGGGGTAAGAAGGTATTCTACGCTTTCAGCGACGCGGAGAGAGATAAGTATATTGCACAGCTTGCGGACGCAAACGGCAGTTCCGCAAAGGTTGCGGTACAGCGTTACAAGGGTCTTGGTGAGATGGACAGTGAGCAGCTCTGGGAAACCACGATGAATCCGGAAACGAGAACCATCATCAAGGTGACAATGGAGGATGCGGCAAGAGCCGATGAGATCATCACCATTCTCATGGGCGACAAGGTTATGCCGAGAAAAATGTATATTGAGAAGAATGCAAAGTCCGTTCAGAATCTTGATGTATAAGCATAAAACACAGACAATCGAAAAGGAGGAACATCGGTGGAATCAGAAAAGTTGAGCACAACGCCGATTCTGACAAAGCAATACCACATTCCCATTGAAATGTTCCGCAATGCATTCATTGCGTTTCAGAGAAAATATGTGTATCCGAGAAATTACCTGATCATGGCAGTTTTTCTGATGGCAGGCATCATTTATGCCTATCAGATCACGGTGGCGACGGAGCAGCAGCGGCCGATCTATTGTATGATCGTGCTGTTCTGTATTCTGATGATCGGTCTGCAATGGTTCAATCCACGCAAGGTTCGCAGAAATCTTATGAATGCCGTGCGTGAACTGGAAAATGATCTCTACGAAGTGAGGATCTTCTCCGAATATCTGGAGATCGGCACGATCCTCCCCGACGAGGAGGTTTCCGAAGAACAGGAACAAGCGGATGCCCTTTTTGAGGACGCTCCGCAGGAGAATTTTTCCGGTACAAGGCTCCATTACGGGAAATTTATGAAAGTGACGGAATACAGGGATTTCTTCATTGTATACATGGTCAAGGTCAATTTCTATGTGCTGCCGAAAAAGGAGTTTTCGGAGGAGGAAATCAAGAAGCTCCGTGAGACCTTTTCAAAGAATCTCGGGAAGGGATTTGCGAACAAGATGAAATAAGTTGGTCATAGTCGGGCAGGGACAGTTCCCTGCTGACGAACAACTGACAGAGGTGAAATATGAGTAACGAAATGGAAACTAATCTGCCGGATATGCAGAATCCGGAAAAGGTCATTCCGGTCGATATTGCGACGGAAATGCACGATTCCTTCCTTGCTTATGCAATGTCGGTCATCGTGTCCCGTGCACTGCCGGATGTGCGTGACGGTCTGAAGCCCGTTCACCGCCGAATCCTTTATACCCTGCATGAAAACGGGCTTACCCCCGACCAGCCGTACGGTAAGTGTGCGGATACCGTCGGTGCGGTGCTTGGTCGTTATCATCCGCATGGTGACGCTTCTGTGTATGATGCTCTGGTGCGTCTGGCACAGGATTTCTCCCTGCGTTATGCGCTGGTGGACGGTCACGGCAACTTCGGTTCCGTGGACGGCGATCCGCCCGCTGCTTACCGTTATACGGAAGCAAAAATGTCCAAGATTTCCGTGGAAATGCTCACGGATATTCAGAAAAATACCGTTCCGTTCGGTATGAACTACGACGATCGTCTGAAGGAACCACAGGTTCTCCCCAGCCGTTTCCCGAATGTACTGGTCAACGGTGCGGTCGGTATTGCCGTTGGTATGGCAACCAATATTCCGCCGCACAATATGGGCGAGATCATCGACGCTCTGAATGTCCTGATTCAGGATCCCGACTGTACGCTGGATGATCTGATGGAATGCGTCAAGGGACCGGACTTCCCGACGGGCGGCATCATCATGGGCAAGGCAGGCATCCGTGCGGCTTACGGCACGGGCAGGGGCAAGATCACGCTGCGTGCCAAGACCTCCATTGAGGAAACCAAGGGCAAGCAGCAGATCATCGTGCATGAGATTCCGTACATGGTCAACAAGGCTCGTCTGGTGGAGCATATTGCGGAACTGATCAAGGAAAAGCGTATTGACGGTGCAACGTTCGTGCGTGATGAATCGGGCAGAGCCGGTATGCGTGTCGTGATCGGACTGCGTAAGGATGCGATCGCGGATATTGTCCTGAACAAGCTGTTTTCCTACACACAGCTGCAGGATACGGTTGGCGTGAATATGCTCGTTCTGGCGGACGGCGTGCCGAAGGTGCTCACGCTCAAGCAGATTCTGGAACACTATCTTGCATTCCAGGTTGAAGTCATTACAAACCGTGTGAAGTTTGAGCTGGAAAAGGCACTGAAACGTGCTCACATCCTGCAGGGTTTCATGCTGGCTGCCGATTATATTGACGAGGTTATCGCCATTCTGCGTTCGAGCAAGACGATTCCCGAGGGCAAGGAACGTTTGATGGAGCGTTTCAAGGATGTGGATATGTCCGCACTTCTGGACAGAGCACAGTATGATATGTCGAAGGTGCATCTTGAACACGCCATCGGTCTTTCCGAAGAACAGTCTGAGGCGATCGTGCAGATGCGTCTGGGTGCACTGACAGGTCTGGAGCGTCAGAAGATTTCCGATGAGCTGTACGGTCTTTGCGAGAAGATCACCGATTATGAGGAAACACTGGCTGACAGACAGCGTGTGTATGAGATCATCTCGGAGGAACTTGAGGAGATCCGCAGAAAATTCAATGACAAGCGTCTGACGGAAATTACCTCTGTTTCAGGCGAGGTGGATATTGAGGAACTCATTGCCGTTGAGGACTGCGTGGTAACTTATACGAATAATGGCTATATCAAGCGTATGGCACTTGACGCTTACAAGACGCAGAAGCGTGGCGGCAGGGGCGTGCAGGGCATGAAACAGCGTGAGGAGGATTTCGTCAGCGAAATGTTCATCTGCTCAACGCACGACAATATCCTGTTCATCACGAACAAGGGTATGATGCACAAGCTCAAGTGCTACCAGATTCCCGACGGTTCAAAGGCGTCGAGGGGATTCCATTTTGCAAATCTTCTGAATCTGCAGGAGGGCGAAAGGATCTCCGCAATGCTCAAGACAAGGGATTTCGAGGGCGACAGCTACGTTGTCATGGTCACAAAGCAGGGACAGATCAAGAGAACACCGCTTGCGGCTTACAGAAATGTACGCAGCAAGGGTCTGATCGCCATCGGTCTGAACGAGGGCGACGAAATTGCAGGCGTTCGCATGACGGACGGCAATGCACAGATTATGGTCGCAACCAGAAATGGTATGGCGATTCGTCTGGAAGAAAATGCCATCCGTGCACAGTCCCGTTCCGCACACGGCGTGCGTGCCATCAAGCTGCGTGAGGGCGACGAGGTGGTTTCCATTGCAAGAGTGCGTGAGGGTGCAGCGGTGCTGACTGTTACCGAAAACGGTTACGGCAAACGCTGTGCACTCGATGAATACCGCATTCAGGGACGAGGCGGCTACGGTCTGACCAATTACAAGGTGGATAAGGAACGCGGCAATGTCTGCGGTATCAAGGTTGTGGATGAGGAGGATGACATCATCCTGATCTCCTCTGAGGGTATTATTATTCGTATCCGTGCAAGCGAGATCCGTGTGATGGGCAGAGTTTCCAAGGGTGTGCGTGTGATGCGTGTGACCGAGGGCAACACTGTCGTGGCATTTACCCGTGCCGAGCATGAAGCCGAGGCTGTGACGGAATCGGTGGAGGATACCGGTGAAGATACAGAAGAAAGTGCGGAGGAATCCACAGAGCAGGAAGCATAATCAGAAAAGCTGACAGGGCGGCGTTTTGCCGCCCTGTTTTGGAAAGGGGAAGATGCATGAAAATCAGTGAATATCGCATAAAACTGCCGAATCTCAAGCAGGAAAAAATGCGGATCGTGCAGATATCCGATTCACATTTCGGCAGGAGTGCCAGTATGGAGGAGAAAAGTCAGCGGATGCTGGACATCATAGATACGGTCAGATCGCTCAAAGCCGATGTGATCGTTGTAACGGGGGATCTGGTTTCGAGAACTGCTGATGAATCCGCGATACAAGTCGGGACGGTCATGCTGTCAGAGCTGAGCAGGGATACTCCTGTGGTGTATGTGTTCGGCAATCACGAAACCACTTTGCCGGAAAAGATGCGTCGGATGCTGATCCAAAAACTCGAAAATACCGATATTCATATGCTGAACGATGCGTCGGAAAACATCTGCGGTGTGGATTTTTATGGCTATGTTCTGCCGAATGCCTGCTACAAAAATCAAAATGGGACATATCGTGGGCTGGAGAAATGCACGGTTTCCGAAATGAAAGCCGCTGTCGGTGAATGCGGAGGATCCCCGAGCGTCCTGCTTGCCCACAATCCTATGGGGTTTGAGGCATATACACAGTGGAGTGCGGATGTGGTGTTTTCGGGGCATATTCACGGAGGAATTGTGAGATTGCCTCTGCTCGGTGGGATACTTTCCCCCGAACGGCGGTTTTTCCCGAAATACTCAAAGGGCTGCTACAGAATGGCAAACACGACAATGGTGGTTTCCGCAGGCATCGGCAAGCTGCGGTTCCATAATCCTTCGGAGATCGTTTGCGTGGATCTGGTGAGAGATGGTGAAGAATGTTTGAAATGAGAATGCCGGAAGGCATCGGTGCTATGCTCGATTTGCTCGAAAATGCGGGGTATTCCGCCTATCTCGTAGGAGGCTGCGTGCGGGATGCGGTGCTGGGCATCATGCCCCATGATTTCGACATTGCAACAAATGCAAGACCGGATCAGATCATAGCGGTATTCGGAAAGCCAAACTGCACCGAATACGGCAGGGCGTTCGGGACGGTGGGCGTGAAATTTGCAGGAGAATTTGCGGAAATTACTACCTACCGCACGGAAAAGGACTACAGGGACGGCAGGCATCCGGAAACGGTGGATTTTGCAGGCTCGATTACGGATGACCTTGCAAGGCGGGATTTTACCTGCAATGCGATGGCGTATTCCCCGAAAACAGGACTTTTTGATCCGTTTGGCGGCAGGGAGGATCTTAAAAACAGGATACTTCGCTGCGTGGGTACGCCGCAGGCAAGATTTCAGGAGGATGCACTGCGTATTCTGCGGGGACTGCGGTTCTGTGCAAGGTTCGGATTCAGAGCTGAATCTCTGACGGAGGCTGCGATGCGTGCAGGTGCATTCCGTCTGGAAATGATCTCAGCAGAACGGGTTTTCTCCGAATTAATGGGCATTCTGTCGGGTGATCATGTGACGCAGGTACTTTTGGAATATCCCGAAATACTGTCGGTGCGGATTCCGGAAATTGCCCCGTGCATTGCATTTTCACAGCATTCAAGGCACCATGATTTCACGGTGTGGGAGCATACTGCCCGTGCGGTCGGCAATGCACCGAAGGATGCGGCAGTACGACTTGCAATGCTGCTGCATGACATCGGCAAGCCTGCGTGCTTTTCGATGGATGAGCGTGGCGGTCATTTTAAAGGCCATGCGGCTGAAAGTGCCGAAATTGCGGACAAAATTCTTCTGCGGCTGCGGTGTGACAACAAAATGCGTGAGCTTGCGGTGAAACTGATTTCTCTGCACAGGGAAATTCCCAAAAGCCTTGCGGATGTGCGGAGGGTTCTGGGAATTCTGGAATATGACGAATTTTCACAGTTTCTTGCGGTTTTAGAAGCCGATAATTCCGCAAAGCTGTGCTCCGGTGCGGACGAAAAGGCGGCTGCACAGATACGGGCGGCGGGGGATTTTTGGAAACTGTGCAGAGAACAGAAGCTCTGCTGCCGGGTGAGGGAGCTTGCCGTCAACGGCAGAGATCTTGCCGCAATGGGTCTGCATGGCAGGGAGATCGGGGACGCACTGAAAAGATTGCTTGAAGCTGTAATTACAGAGAAATGTCCGAATGTGCGGAAAGATTTGCTGGAATACTGCAGGAATTTCAAACTATTGGGGGAGTTTGATAGAAATTTAATATAAAATATGATAATGGAGGATGACCATGATCTATTTTGTTGAGGATGATAACAGCATCCGTGAACTTGTAATATACACACTTGGCAGTGCGGGAATGCAGGCAGAGGGGTTTGAACGTCCCTCCCTGTTCTGGGAGGCAATGGAGCGGCAGCTTCCGAAGCTCATTCTGCTTGACATCATGCTGCCGGAGGAGGACGGACTTTCCATTTTGAAAAGTCTTCGGAATAACCGAAAAACAAAGGACATTCCCGTGATGATGCTCACAGCAAAGGGCAGTGAATTTGATAAGGTCATAGGGCTGGATTCCGGTGCGGATGATTATCTGCCCAAGCCCTTTGGCATGATGGAACTTCTGGCAAGGATCAAGGCACTTCTGCGGCGGACAAAAAACGAGGACAGTGCTGCGGATGATTTTCGTATCGGCTGTCTGTACGTCTGCCCCGATAAGCACATTGTTCGTGTGAACGGAAATGACGTGGCACTGACGTTCAAGGAATTTGAAATGCTCTGCTTCCTGCTGCGTAACCGTGACATCGTGCTGACGAGGGATCAGTTTCTCAATCAGGTGTGGGGGTATAATTTTGACGGCGAAAACCGCACGGTGGATGTTCATATCCGCACACTGCGGCAGAAGCTTGGCGATGCGGGTGTTTACATCAAAACAATTCGCGGTATCGGCTACAAAATAGGGGAATATTCGGATGAAGAATAAGCTGACAAGACAGATCGTAATTGCCTGCATGATCGTATTTGCAATGACATTCGGCGTGGTAATGGCGGTTGTGGCGAATTTCTACAGTCATAAGAATCGTGAAGAATTGCGGGAGCGTACAAATTATATTGCAGCGATCGTGAATGCACAGGACTGGTTTTTTCTTCAGAATATGGAGCATTCGGAGCAAACGCGTATTACGGTGGTTTCCCCCGATGGAGGGGTGCTGTATGATAGTCTGTTGGATCACAGACAGCTTGAAAATCACAGCGATCGTGAGGAGATTCGTGAGGCGATGGAAAAGGGCGAGGGCGAGAGCTTCCGCTATTCCGAAACGCTTTCAAAGAGAACGGTCAATTATGCACTGAGATTGAAAAACGGCGATGTTTTAAGACTTTCCATGATGCAGAACACAGTGCTGGAGCTTTTGCTGAATTTACTCAACCCGATGATGATCGTTGTTCTGCTGGCAGTATTTCTGTCGATTTATTTGGCGTCGAGATTTGCAAAGGATCTGATGAAGCCGATCAACAGCATGGACGTGGAAAATCCCGACGACTGCTGCATTTATGACGAAATGAGGCCGTTTGTTCACAGGATCGTGGCACAGAACAAGCAGATCTACAAGCAGATGGGAGAACTGCGGGAGGAGCATCGAAAACAGGATGAGATGCGTCGGGAATTTACGGCGAATGTTTCGCATGAGCTGAAAACGCCGCTGACGTCGATTTCGGGTTTTGCGGAGATCATCCGTGACGGCTTCGTGCAGGAAAAGGATATTCCCCATTTTGCGGATAATATTTACAATGAGACTCAGCGTCTGATCGTACTGGTTAATGATATTCTCAAGCTGTCGAGGCTTGAAGAAGGTGTGACGGTGCAGGATGATATGACGGCGGTTGAGCTGTTGGAGGTTTGCGAGGAAATCACAGAAAGACTGCAGCTCAATGCTCAGAAACAGAAGGTACTGCTGGTGTGTGAGGGCGTGCGTGCGGAAATTCAGGGCGTGCGGAACATGATCGAGGAGATCATTTACAATGTCTGCGACAATGCCATCAAGTACAATCGTGAGGGCGGAAGCGTCAGTATTCATGTGGAAACCGTCGAAAACGAGGTTTGTGTGCG
>JAZOBK010000111.1:0-3076 GCA_045595985.1 Oscillospiraceae bacterium | reverse complement strand
CTTAAAATATACTGTAATGCCATTATGGGTGAGACTGCTTTCATACACACCTGTTTCTGCCATGTCGTCTATGCGTTTTTCTTGTGTTGTATCTGTTTTTTCATATAGAGGAATTCCAAGTGCTATTGCCGCAAATCCTGCCAGAAGAAACGGAATAAGGATAAAGAAAAGATATACTATACCGCCAAATGGATTCCATTGATAATCTTCCATACAGAATGGTTTATGAGGGTCATTTTTATAATAGAGAGTTATTATCTTAGGAGGCATTTTTTGTTTGAAATATCCATTGTATACACAGGTTTCGCCGTCTACTTCATACTCATAGGTTGCAAAGTGTTTTGTCTTTCCGCTATGACGCTTCTCTAAACTTTCATACTCTTTGCGTGAACTCACACGGTTAGCTTTTATTACATTCCCTCTTTTCTTCGCTTCATCTACCTTTTTCTGACCCTGCAAAACATAACCTATCTTTTTGATTATTTTTCCACTGATGATAAATGAAACGATTAAAACCGCAAAAACTACTCCCCATTTTATCCAGTTTATCGGGTCGTTTGTAAACACTTCTGCCATAGAATTTTTCCTCCAACTTCTAATTTGTACACTGAAAATTATACCATGGAGAGCCGAAAAAGTCAACGTCAGAACGAATCAAAATCTGATTGACATGCCCGATAATCATATTCCGCATCATCATTCTCCCGCTCCGTAAACATATCATTCACGAGTCCAATCGACAGCAGATCCAGATCCGCCATCGACAAACCCAACTGTACACATCGGAGCAGAAACAACGGCGTCGTCATTTCCCTGTCAATCGGACGATGTTTTTTTTAGACTCCACCTGAGTTTCGATGTTCAGCCCCCACAGCTCAATCAGCTGCGGCAGAATTTCATAAATGGAGAACGTGTTGAACTGTTCCAGCCACTCATCCGGAGAAGATGGAACAGTATCGGGATCAGCGTGCTTCGCCATAATATATGCCACATTCTCGAAGACCTCAAGGCTCTCGATACTCAGTTCAGAATTTTCCTCATTACCCTCGGAAACAGACTTCTGCAGAGCCGCAAAGTCCTTGTAAATATCACGCCCGAACTTCAGACGGTATAGGCGAGGCACAGCGGCACTCGCCTTGAACGGAACTTCGACACCGTCCGCCAGAATATTTTTCTTGATTGCCATAGCCATGCCTCCTTAAGACTTTGTGGTGGTAGTAGCCGCCTTTTTCTCCGAAGTATCGGGATTATACGGCATCTTGTACCAGTTGTTGTAGGTCGTTTCATCGGTCGCTTCACAGGTCTTTGCCTTTACAAGTCCCGTGGGAAGTGCCGATGCTGTCAGCGACAGCGTTTCCGTCTTGACCTCGGTGGAGTCCTCCTTGGTCTGCCCCTCCGTTGCAGGACGGCTTGCCGTGCAGCAGTAAAGCACGTGACGGATCTTGTGCTTATCGCCGCTGAATTCGAACATCAGTGCAAACTGCGACGGCTCTGCGTCGTTTTTCTCCACAAGTACACCGTTGTTGTCAAGGATTTCTCCCAGAATTTCGGTAGCAAACTCCGTGGTGACAAGAGCAACTTCGAGATCACCCTCATAGCCGGAATTGTTGTTGATGACATAATAAACGCTGTCGTCGGCATAGAAATTTTCATTCTCGCCGTTCGCATCAATGGACAGCGACACCGCACCGGGCAGTCGTACCGATTCGCCATACACAGGCACGGTAGGTGTTCCGTCAGGGTCAGCACCCCACTGGATAATTTTTGCCCAGTGAACATTGTTCAGACCGAACTTGTCCTTGTTTCTGTTCTTCGCCATAGCTAATTCCTCCTTATATCGTCATTTCGTAAAGCACTTCATACATCTTTTCCGATGTTATCCAGCTTTCCGTTTTCGTAAAATATATCTCATGCTGTGTCAGCACAGCTTCAATTTCTTCCTCCAATGCAGGACTTTTCTTGTCGGTGTACACTTCAATATCCAACTGCTTAAAGCTGTGATAGGCAATATTATCCGCCGAAAAGGTATCCTCACTGGGGGAAAGAAACAGAAGAAAAGGCGGTTGTGGGGATTCTCCCTCTGCAAAATGGTGATAAGCATAGGGCAATCCCATCTCTGCCATCATGTCATTAATTTCTTCGTATGTCACGATAATTCCTCCGTAATCAAGGATTCGAGCAGTTCCGCACCATGCTCTTCGGCAGGGGCGATATGCGGCTTGCCCTGCACACGACCGCCGCCACGCTTGGCATGTCCCTTTTCAAGGAGATGTGCCAGCTGATAACGGTTCTTGGAATGTACAGTCATCTGCAAAGTATGGCTGTTTTCCTTGACCTTTTTGGTCGTCCAGCTTTTGCCGTATGCACCCGTATCCTTCGGGGCATTGGCGGCAATTTCTTTCTTGACAGTGGTTGCTGTCTTTTTGACAGCTTTTTTCATTGCATCATCAGCAAGCTCGGCATATTCCTGTAAACCTGCCATAATTTCATCCGCAAGGTCGTCAATAGAAGTCATCGTCACCGCCTGCCTTTCGTACTTCACACACAATGGAGAGATAGTCATTTTTCAGATAATCGGGAGTGACGGATTTAATGTCATAGACACTCCCACGGAACAGAATTTTATGAGTAGTTGGATTGACGCACCGTATAAAAGCACACTGCCGAACCCCGAATGACAAGGACTGGATTTCTTTGGTGACTCCTGTATTCGTGGTTTCGGCAGAGCTTTTCACGGTGACGCTTGCCCAACAGGAATAAACCTCGTCCCATTGGGATGTGTGGTTACCGATTTCATCAATGACAGTGCGGTTTTCGAGGAAAGTAATCCGCTGATTCATTCTGCTGAAATCCATCAGATAATGCCCTCCCGCTGTGCGAAAAGAATAGAACGCAGGCTCATAGTGAGTCCGTGATAGTCGGGATTGCTTCTGTTTTCATACAGATAACCGAGTGCAAAAAGCACCGCTGTTCGGGTTGTATCCTCAAATCTTGTGAAACGCTCCTCATCCATTCTGCCTACATCTTTCACCAGACATTTTGCCGTATCAAGAAGAGAGAGGATGAGTTTGTCAAA
>JAZOBK010000110.1:0-6447 GCA_045595985.1 Oscillospiraceae bacterium | reverse complement strand
ACCGCTTGGCCTCCGACTTATTTGGAATAGGCAGGGATTTCACCCGTGAAAATCAATCGGCTCGACAATGCCTATACGGTGATCTGCACGGATATCCGCAGTCTTGCAGCGTTTCAAAATGGAATGTTCCATGTGCAGGATCTGTCCTCGCAGCTGTGCTGTGCAATTCTTGCACCGCAGGCAGGCGAAACCGTGCTGGATCTGTGTGCAGCTCCCGGCGGGAAAAGTTTCACCATTGCAGAACGTATGGAAAATACAGGCAGGGTGCTGGCGTTTGATCTGCATGAACATCGTGCGGAGCTGATACGCAGCGGTGCACAGCGTCTGGGACTCACCTGCATTGAAGCAAGAACGGGCGATGCATCCGGATTTGATCCGGAAATGCCGCAGGCGGACAGGATCCTCTGCGATGTGCCGTGCTCGGGACTTGGGGTGATCCGCCGAAAGCCCGAGATCAAATACAAGCCCCTTTCGGAATTTGCAGCACTTCCGGAGCTCCAGTATGCTATATTGGAAAATGCAGCTCGCTACTTAAAAACGGGCGGAACGCTTGTGTATTCCACCTGTACCATTCTCAAGGCAGAGAATGAAGATGTGGTGAAACGGTTTCTGGCATCGCATCCGGAATTTGAGCTTGTTCCGCTGACGGAATTCGGATTTTCCGAAGGCTGTGCGACCTTTTCCGTTCTGTATGATAACTGCGACGGCTTCTTCGCCGCACGCATGAGAAAACGGGGGTGACGGCATGGAAAAACGAGATATTCTGTCGATGGATCTTGCGGAGCTGACAGCTGCCATGAAGGATCTCGGACAGCCGAAATACAGGGCTGCACAGATCTATCGGTGGCTGCATGAAAAAAAAGTCACGGATTTTTCCGAAATGTTGGATTTGCCGTCGGCACTTCGTACAAAGCTGGATGTTGAATATTGTATAAAACACCTATTTGTTGCAAGAAAGCTTGAATCTTGCATGGATAATACGGTAAAATACTTATATAGGCTTTCCGACGGGCAGCACGTGGAAACAGTTCTCATGTCCTATCGCCATGGATGGCGGCTTTGCATTTCCACACAGGTGGGATGCAAGATGGGCTGTCAGTTCTGTGCGTCCACGATTGCGGGCTATGTGCGGAACCTGACGCCGTCCGAAATGCTCCTGCAGATTGATGAAACGGAGCGTGATGCGGGTGTAACTGTGTCCGGCATTGTGCTGATGGGAATCGGCGAGCCGCTGGACAATTTTGAGAATGTAATGCGTTTTCTGGAGCTGCTCTCCGATCCGCAGGGTCGAAAGATGAGTTTGCGTCACGTAACGCTTTCCACCTGCGGCATTGTCCCGAAAATGCGGGAGCTTGCCGACAGGCAGACGGGACTGACACTTGCGGTTTCCCTGCACAATCCAACGGATGCGGGACGCAGTGCGGTGATGCCCGTGAACCGCCGCTATCCGCTCTCGGAGCTGATGGAGGCGTGCAAGTATTATTTTTCCCGCACGGGCAGGCGAGTGACATTTGAGTACGCTGTGATGCAGGGAGAAAACGACAGTGAGGCCGATGCCAGAGCACTGGCTGGGCTTTTGAAAGGACAACAGGTGCACGTCAATCTGATTCCGGTAAATTCCGTGAGGGAACGGAGCTACCATGCGACCAGAAAGGCGGCACAGGCGTTCATGCAGCGTCTGGAACAGTTGGGCGTTCATGCAACCGTCAGAAGAACACTTGGCAGTGACATTGAAGCTGCCTGCGGTCAGCTCCGTCATGAGGCGGATTCACAGCAGGCATAACAGGAGGTGAGGATATGCGATGTGCAACAGCGACGCACATCGGCTTGGTTCGTGAGGAGAATCAGGACGAGGTGTTTGCAAAGGATTTCGGCGGCAGGATACTTGTCGCAGTCTGCGACGGCATGGGCGGTGAACGTTCGGGCAGTCAGGCGAGCGAAATTGCAGTCAGGGAGCTGTTTGACCATTTTGAAGCCGGTTATGAAGCCGGCATGGATGCGGAAGCAGTCCGTACATTGCTGGTATCCTCAGTTTCAGCGGCAAATTCAGTCATTTACACAACTGCCAAAATGGATTATAAAAGCTTCGGTATGGGCACGACCTGCGTTGCCGCATTTGTGGAACCGGGCTGGATATCCCTCGTAAACGTCGGTGACAGCAGAGCATATCTGATGGAAAATGACGTAATACGGCAGATAACCAGTGATCATACCGTTGTCAATATGCTGTTCCAGCAAGGCAAAATCAGACGGGATCAGATGGCACATCATCCGCAGCGGAATATGCTGACGCAGGCGGTTGGGGTGGAACGGGTGGTCAGACCCGATTATTTCCGAATTCCGTATGGTGACGATTACCTGCTGCTGCTCTGCTCGGACGGACTGTCCGGATACTGCGGCGAGGAGGAAATTCGTGAAACGCTGGTGCAGAATACATTTGCGGATACCCCGAAGGCACTTGTGGAGCTTGCACTTCGCAAGGGCGGAAGGGATAATATTTCTATCGCAATTGTCACAAAATAATAAGTATGGAGGGTACAATGGACAAGAACATTGGCAAGAAGCTTGACGGCAGATATGAAATCACCGAGCTGATCGGCGTTGGCGGTATGGCTGACGTTTACAAAGCAACGGATATCATTGACAACAAAGTTGTCGCTGTCAAGATTCTGAAGAAGGAGTTTGCAGAAAATGAAGAATTTCTGCGGCGTTTCAGAAATGAATCCAAAGCGATCGCACTGCTTTCCCACCCGAACATTGTAAAGGTGTACGACGTTGGATTCTCTGACAAAATTCAGTTCATCGTAATGGAGTACATTGACGGAATTACACTCAAGGAGTACATTGAGAATGAAAAGGTGCTGACATGGAAGGATTCCGTGCATTTCATCATTCAGATTCTCCGTGCACTGCAGCACGCACATGACAGGGGCATTGTTCACAGAGATATTAAGCCCCAGAATATCATGCTGTTCACCGACGGCACGATCAAGGTCATGGATTTCGGCATTGCAAAGTTTGCAAGAGAAGAAGGCCGTACTGCGACCGATCAGGCGATCGGAACTGTACATTATATCAGTCCCGAGCAGGCAAGGGGCGATGTGACGGACGAAAAGAGCGACATTTATTCTGTAGGTGTTATGCTCTATGAGATGCTTACAGGACAGAAGCCGTTCGATACGGACAATCCTGTGACCGTGGCTGTGATGCATATGCAGAATACTGCAGAGCGTCCCCGTGCGATCAATCCCGACATTCCTGCAGGTTTGGAGGAGATCATTCTCCGTGCAATGGAGAAGGATGCCGAAAACCGTTACCAGACCGCATCCGATATGATCCGTGACATTGAGAGCTTCAAGGCGAATAACCAGATGACATTCGGTTATTATGAGGAGGATGTTCCTGAGGAGGATGCGGAAGCTACCCAGTATTTTGCAGCTGCGGCAGCAACGGAGGAGATCGTTCCTGAAGAATCAACATATGCCGAGGAAGCGTATGATGATGACGATGATGATTACTACGACGATGAGGATGACGAGGAAGAGGAGGAATCCCGTTCCCTGTTCATTCCCGTAATGACTGCGGTAACGATTGCGTTCATCGTGGTGGCAGTATTTTTCATTCTCTGGCTTGTCAGAGGCGTCATCAACGGCGGTATCAAGCAGACCAAATATGAGATGCCCAGCCTTGTCGGCATGAATATTCATGAGGCAAAGGATAAGTATGAATATCTGGACATCCAGATCAATGATACAGAATATTCCGCATTTGAAAAGGATGTCATTTATGAGCAGAGCGTTGAATTCGGCGATACTGTAACCAACGGACAGACCGTTATTGTAAATGTCAGCCTCGGCGTCAGCATGGTTGAGGTTCCGAATGTAACCAACATCAACTATGAGTATGCATTCAAGATGCTCGATCAGAATGGATTCAAAGTGGAAAAGCGGTACGAGCTTAGTACCGAGGGCATTGCAGCAAACAATGTTATCCGTACAGAGCCTGCTGCAGGTGAAGAAGCAGAATCCGGTTCCACTGTTATCGTTTATATCAGTAAGGGTCTGAACACCGATGACATCGTAATTGATGATATGGTTGGCTGGACACTGGATCAGGCAACACAGCTTCTCTCCTATCTGGGAATTAAGATCGAAACGATCGACGAGCCTTCTCTTAAGGAGGAAAATACCGTTATCGCACAGAGCGTAGCTCCCGGTGAAGTGATGAAGGCTGGCGATACCATCACGCTGACCTATAGTAATGGTGAGGATCCGTCAGGAACGGTTCCGTTCACAATGACGCTGCCGCAAAATGCGAAAGGCAGATTTGTATTGGACTTCATCGACAGCAAGGGTGTAACATTGGCATCCAGCGGCAATCTGATTCCTGCATACAGCCCGTCCGTCACCGTCATGGTAGAGGGCACAGGCACTGCTACCGTAACGGTTGTACTGAGCAACTATGCAAACAACCAGCAGCACCCTGTTGGCGTATACAACTTCGATTTTGCAAATGTCACATTCAGACCGGTAAGCGAGGATGTAATGAAGGCATTCGAGATGGTTGGTGCCTTTGAGGAAGAAACCACAGAACCGACCACTGAGCCGACCACTGAGCCGCCTACGCAGGGCCCCACAGAACCTTCCACTCCCGCACCGACGGATCCTCCGGAATCTACAGAACCTCCGGCGACAGAGCCTCCTGCAACGGAGCCTCCGGCGACAGAACCTCCGGCAACCGAGCCTCCGGCGACCGATCCGCCTGCACCGGAAGCTTCCGAAGAATAATGGCAGTTGTGAACACGGAAGCAAAACACAGTATTATCATCAAATCTGTCAGGGGACTCTACACCGTAGCGTCCCCTGACGGTGTTTTGACGGAATGCCCCGCAAGGGGTGTTCTGCGTAAAAAAGGGCAGGAGCCCTATGTGGGCGACTATGTGCGGATGGAAGGCGATGTGATCGCCGAAGTGCTTCCGAGAAGAAATGAGATCATCCGTCCGCCCCTTGCAAACCTTGACCAGCTCTGCTTTGTGGTTTCAATGTGTGAGCCGCAGCCGAATTTGCGGCTGCTGGACAAGTTCATTGCGGTTTCCGCATATAAGGAAATCGAACCGCTGCTGCTGCTGACAAAGGTTGATCTTGCCTCCTGCGAGGAAATTTATGCACTCTACAGCTCCATCGGTATTCCGATCGTGACGGTGGATTATCAGAATCCCGAAAGCCTTGAAGCGGTGCGGAATGCTTTTGCGGGGAAGGTGAGTGCCCTTACGGGAAATTCCGGTGCGGGAAAATCCACACTGCTCAATGCACTTGACAGCACACTTGAGATCCCCACGGGCGAAATCAGCCAGAAGCTTGGCAGAGGTCGCCATACCACACGGCACGCACAGCTCTATCCGCTCAGCAGCGGCGGATATATTGCGGATACGCCGGGCTTTTCCACGTTTGATACGCAGCGGTATGCCATCATCCGCAAGGAGGCACTTGCCGATTGCTTTGCGGAATTTGCCGAATATAAAGGAAATTGTCGTTTCCACGATTGCTCCCACACCTGTGAAAAGGGCTGTGCGGTGCTGGAGGCGGTGGAGAATGGGGCGATTCCCAAGAGCCGCCACGAAAGCTACTGCGATATGTATGAGGAAGCAAAGCAGATAAAGGAGTGGATGCTGTGAGAACCTGTGTGATCATCGCAGGCGGTGACCTGCACGGGGATGTAACGATTCCTGAAAATGCTCTTGTGATCTGTGCCGACTGCGGCTACCGCCATGCACAGCGTCTGGGGATCATTCCCGACATACTGATGGGGGATTTTGATTCTTATACGGAGCAGCTTCCCGAAAACTGCAGGATTCTGCGGCATCCTGCCGAAAAGGATGAAACGGATACCATGCTTGCCGTGTATTGCGGCAGGAATATGGGATGTACGGAATTCCACATCTACGGTGCATTCGGCGGTGCAAGGATTGACCATTCCATTGCAAACATCCAGATGCTGCATCATATGGCACTTGAGAGACTGCATGGAATTCTCCATGACAGCGGAACGACCGTGACTGTGCAGACCGCAGGAACAAAATGTTATGCGGCAACCAACGGCTACCTGTCGCTCTTTTCCCTGACGGATGCCTGCACGGGCGTAACTGTGCGTGGTGTAAAATATCCGCTGGAAGGTGCACAGCTATGCAATTCCTTCCCTCTGGGCGTGAGCAATGAGATCGTTGCGGAATGTGCCGAAATCACGCTGGAAAGCGGCGTGCTGCTCGTGGTTCAGACAAATCAGTCACGCATCCTGTGAAACGGAATATAATGAAATATAACCGTTCACAGGAGGGATACTTATGAAAGTGGTAGTCATCAGAAGTCCGAAGGTGCTGGCAGGCGTGCTTCGTCTGATTTTCGGCATCAAAAAAGAAGAATGTGAATGATCCATTGGCGGAGTGCAATG
>JAZOBK010000109.1:0-5112 GCA_045595985.1 Oscillospiraceae bacterium | reverse complement strand
TGCGGGGTCAAGGGGCGGAGCCCCTTGTCGCTCACCGCAGTGAGCGAAATTCTATAAAATCCGAAGGGAGCTCTGCACGGGGGTGAATTCCAAAACAGTCCGGTGGACTGTTTTTGAAGGGGGGCGTGCTCTGCGATAGAGAGCCGCCCCTATCTTTCCGCTAAAGATCTCTTTCCTTTCCGCTGCAGCGGAAACAAAATATATTCTATCAATTCACGATCGGGATGAGCAGCATACCGTCCGCTGTGAGAACCTCCTCCGTGAGATCATTTTCCTCCATAATGGCGGAAACGCTCGTATGACACCGCTTGGCAATCTCCCAGATCTCCTCCTGTGCCCTGCCGAAATACAGCTTCAATGCGTAGTTTCTCGGATGTGCCGCATCCTCCTGCACCTCAAAATCCGTCAGCACCTCGCAGATACGGCTGCGGCTGATCGTTCCCTCCAGCCGAAGCTCGGCTTTCAGCGAAACCTCCGCCTGCTCGGACAAGGTGTAAGCACAGTTCTCTGCCTCAGCGTACACCTGCACACTGTCCTGTTCGCTGATTTCCGGCACGGAAAGCCGGTGCTCAAAGGGTTCTTCCCGTTCGAGAAGTCGGGGCATTCCGCTGCTCTCCCGTACCAGTACGCTGCAGCAGAGCATTCCGCTGATCTGCACTTCCCCTGTTTCCGCATCCGTTCGGGTGGTCAGATTCTTTGTTTCACACCATGCATCGTACACGCAGTCCAGTTCACTGTCCGTGCAGGCAAGCTTTGTGCTGCACAGATGCATTTCGGAAAAAGCTTCCGGTGCACCGCCCGTACAAATCTTTTCCGTCACACAGCGGCTCCGGTGTTCTGTCGAAAATGCGTCGCAGACAAGGGATTCCGACGCCATCCGCACCGCACTGCACGAAAGCCGCAGCTCCGCTTCGCATCGCAGGACTCGCACATTCCCCGCTGCATCCGTTACGGGTTTGATGTCACAGGCGGCTACCGTTGTCCGCACACTGCAGGTATCCTGTTCCTCCAGCCCCTCCGTTTCCAGAAGCTGGCTGTAGGGAATGCGGAAGGACATCGGTTCCAGACTGCCTTCACCATCCTTTTCACAGGCGTAAAGCAGCTGGATCTGGAGATTGCCCTGTGCAAGGATCTTTCCCGATACCATTTTGTGGGATTCCTCCACCGTGCGTGCATCGCATCGGACAATGTGCAGCACGGGCGGCTTTGCGTTTCCAAGCTCCAGTTCTTCGGCAATCACAAGGTTTTTGGTCGTATGCAGGGATCTCACAGGATACTGCACGGGAATTTTCTTTGTCTGCACGCTCTTTTCATAAATATCACAGATCGCTTCCTGCTGCTGCACGGTGTTGGTACGGATGCGGACGGTGACTGCACCACGCACATCCAGACGGCGGCGGCTTACGGCACGGCAGTTCACATAGTCCGTGACGGGGGTAAGCTCCACGGAAAGCCCTTCGGCGGATGTGCCGAGTTCCGCCGTTCTGCTGAAATGCAGCGTCTGGCTGACGCACTGGAGAATGTGGCTGTCCTCTCCGCAATACAGAATGCGGACATCCGCACGGAGTTCGTAGGAGATCCTGTCACCGCTGAGGGTTTCAGAGGTAACGGCAGGTGTGACCATACATTTGACAAGCTTGCACACGTCGGGATAGTAGTCGGGCAGGACATAATCCAGCTCCACGCTCTGCTCCTGCAAAAAAATCCCCGCAGGCTGGGCGGCGGCGATCATCGCCCGATTGGTTTTCAGTTCCATAGGTAACCTCCTTGTTTTGTCCGAAGCTGTCAGTTTCGGATGCACCGAACAACTCCGCTGTTGGTACAGTCTATGCACAGGGTGTCCGTTTCAGAACAGGCAGATTCTCGGCTGTAATAAAATTGACATAATATGTAATATCATGTTTATTGAAAAACCAAAGCTACCATGGTATATTATTATGTATGGAATCCATGACCGCAAAAGGAGAAATGCATATGAAGAAACTGAAATTCATTCCCGTACTGACCGCAATGCTGCTCGCACTGGCTTTTACCGCCTGCAGCGGCGAAGAAGAAGAAGAAGAAGAAGAAGATCATACATTTTCCGTGGCAGACCGTCATCCTCCGGAATCCACCGCCCCTGCCATCACCGAAACAGAGGCTTCCACGGAAACTTCCGAAACAGTCGAAACGCAGGCTCCGACTGAAACGGAAACTTCCGCTGAAACACAGGCACCCACCGAAACGGAAACGACAACGGAAACGCAGTCCGCTGTCAGCTACAAGGAAATGACCGTACACGATAAGCACAATACCGAATCCTATGTCCGCTATCCGCTGCAGGAGGGCGGCAAGGATGCGGATGCTGTCAACGCCCTGATCAGGGCAAGGGTGGATGAGATGCTCGCTTCCATCTACGCCGAGGATCTTGACGTGCCCGATGTGGAATGGACGTGCAATATCTACGTCGAAAACTACGAGATCACGAGGGATGATGAGAAATATCTGAGCATCCTCTGGACGGGGGACTGGTTTCACAGCCTTGCTGCCCATCCGAACAATTTTGCACAAGGAATCATCATTGACAAGAGCACGATGACCGAGGTCAAACTCACCGATCTCTACACCGTGGACGAAGCGTTCGTGCAGAAGGTGCAGGCCCAGGTGGATGCACAGCTCCACAGCGTGCTTGCGGAGAAATTCGATATTTCTACAGACGATGTCAAAGAGATCACAAGCGAAGTGACGCTTGATGGCCTTGTGCAAAGCGGCACGCAGTTCGGCTATGGCATTCCCGTGTGCCTTGCGGAAAACGGCGTGATCTTCAGCGTCTATGTTCCCCATTATATCGGCGATCACTGCGAAATTGAGATCCCTTATGAAGAATTGGCATAAGCTCGTTTTCCCTCCTGTCAATCGGCAGGAGGGGAAATTTTTTTCCCCAAACCTCAAAATGGTCGTGGGGCGAAAGCCCCGCAGAGGGGTTCGGGGACGAAGTCCCCGAACCATAGCCCCTCCCCTCGGGGAGGGGCTGGGGTGGGGGCAGTGACAAGCTACCGATCTCTAAGAAAAAGGAATTTTTCGGAAAGCTGGTTTTCCCTCCTGTCAATCGGCAGGAGGGAAAAATTTTTGTCCGGAATTTAATATTTACCCCTTGCAATCAGGAATACAATGTGTTACAATAGTAATAAGTGTATGCCGGTTCGGGGAGTCAGTGTTCCGCAGCGGCCGGCAGGATATTACACAAAAATCAAAATCCCCCGAAAAGGAGAATTTTATCATGCAGTACGGCTATTTTGACCTTGCAAACAAGGAATATGTCATCACAAGACCCGATACCCCCGCACCCTGGGTCAACTACCTCGGTTCCCCCGAGTACGGTGCAATCGTTTCCAACAACGCTGCCGGCTACAGCTTCGTGCAGTCCGGTGCAAACGGCAGAATCGCAAGATTCCGCTTCAATTCCATGATGGCTCTGCCCGGCAGATACATCTATCTGCGTGACGCAGAAAACGGCGACTACTGGTCTGCAACATGGCAGCCCGTGGGCAAGCCCCTCGATTCCTACAAATCCGAATGCCGTCACGGTACCGCATATTCCGTCATGACTTCCGAATATGCAGCAATCAAGACGGAAACTACATACTATGTTCCCGCAGGTCAGACCTACGAAGTCTGGAGAATGAAGGTGACAAACAATGACTCCAAGGAAAGAACCCTCTCCGCATTCGGTTTCATTGAATTCACCAACGACAACAACTACGAGCAGGATCAGGTAAACCTGCAGTACACCCTGTTCATCACTCGCACAGAGCGTAAGGGCAACAAGATCCTTCAGCATATCAACGAGAACAGCGGCAAGGACGAAACAGGCTCCAACCACAAGGAGCGTTTTTTCGGCGTGGCAGGTGCAGCGGTTTCCGACGGCTGCGGCAATCTGGACAAGTTCATCGGTTCTTACAGAACCTACTCGAACCCCATCATGGTGGAACAGGGCAAGTGCGATGATTCCATGAACTTCAACTCCAACGCCTGCGGTGCACTCAGAAGCGAGATTACACTGGCTCCCGGCGAAACCAAGGAGATCATCTACGTTCTCGGTCAGAAGAATGACGCTGAATCCGCTGAAATTCTGGCTGCATACGAAACACCCGGCAAGGTTGACGAGGAGCTGTGTGCCCTCAAGTCCTACTGGCATGAGAAGCTCGGTAATTTTGAGGTAGAAACACCCTCCGAGGAATTCAACAACATGATGAACGTCTGGAACGCTTACCAGTGCTTCATCACCTTTATCTGGTCAAGAGCAGCTTCCTTCGTATACTGCGGTCTGCGTAACGGCTACGGCTACAGAGATACCGTACAGGATATTCAGGGTATCATCCATCTGGATCCCGAAATGGCTGCGGAAAAGATCCGCTTCATGCTCTCCGCACAGGTCAGCAACGGCGGCGGTCTGCCCCTCGTTAAGTTCGACCACAATGCAGGTCACGAAAACTGCCCCGACGAACAGAACGAAAACAGTGCCTATGCAAAGGAAACCGGACATCCGTCCTATCGTGCGGATGACGCTCTCTGGCTGTTCCCGACCATCGTAAAGTACATCGGCGAAAGCGGCAACGCTGCATTCCTTGATGAGGTGATCACCTATGCCGAAGAAGGCGGCGGTGAGGCTACCGTTTACGAGCATCTGAAGAATGCGATCCGCTTCTCCATGGAACGTCTGGGCGAACACGATATGCCCGCCGGTCTGCACGCTGACTGGAATGACTGTCTGCGTATGGGTGCAAAGGGCGAATCCACCTTCGTGGCATTCCAGCTCTACTACGCAATGAGCGTGATCCGTGATATGGCAAAGGATAAGAATGATACGGATTATATCGCATATATCGACGAGGTGCAGGCAAAGCTTGGCGACGCACTTGAAAAGTGCTGGGATGAGGACAGATTCATCCGCGGCATCCGTGAGGACGGCGTGATCGTTGGTGCAAAGGCTGATCCCGAGGCGAATATGTGGCTCAACCCCCAGAGCTGGAGCGTTATCTCCAAGTTTGCAAGCGACGATCAGGCTGAAAAGGCAATGAACGATGCAGGCGACAAGCTGACCGACGAGGACAAGGCTCCCGTAAAGGCGGC
>JAZOBK010000108.1:0-14289 GCA_045595985.1 Oscillospiraceae bacterium | reverse complement strand
TGCTGGATCTCACCGCCGTTCATGACCACGATGCGGTCGGACATGGTGAGGGCTTCCTCCTGATCGTGCGTCACATAGACAAAGGTCAGCTCCATTGCCTGCTGGATCTTACGCAGCTCGGTCTGCATTTCCTTACGCAATTTCAGGTCGAGAGCACCGAGCGGCTCGTCGAGGAGCAGCACCTTGGGCTGGTTGACGAGTGCACGGGCAATGGCAACACGCTGCTGCTGACCGCCGGAAAGACGGTTGACAGTACGCTTTTCAAAGCCGCGGAGGTTGACCAGATCAAGCATTTCGCCCACACGCTTGAGGATCTCCTTTTCGGGAAGCTTTTTGACACGCAGACCGAAAGCGATATTCTCATAAACATTCAGGTGCGGAAAGAGTGCATAACGCTGGAACACAGTGTTGACATTCCGCTTGTGCGGCGGCAGACCGTTGATACGCTTGCCCTCAAACAGCACATCACCGGCAGTTGGTTCCATAAAGCCTGCGATAATACGCAGAGTTGTGGTTTTTCCGCAGCCGGACGGCCCTAAAAATGTCACAAACTCCTTGTCCTTGATGTCCAGACTCACACTTTTGAGGATGCGGTCACCGTCCTCAAACTCCACAACAATATCCTTCAGGCTGACGATATTTTCCATTTCACACGTTCCTTTCAACGGCTTGCCGCAGCGTCACGCTTCGACAAAGCCTACTAAAATACTGTCAAAAGGTACATAATGCACCATATTAATAAATATACGGCAAAAAGTCAAAAATGTCAATAGGTTTGGGAAAATTTCTTCGTATTTTTCTTGGAAAAAATATGCATACCCTGCAGGTGAGCAGGGTATGCTGAAACTTTCCAAAACCGACGAATCCTCTTGAGTTTCCCCGCCTTCGGCGAGGATGCTCATAAATACTTTTTTGGCATACCCCGCAGATGAGCAGGGTATGCCATAGATAGATTTCAATTACTGTGCAGCCGTATTTTCGTTGTACGGCTTGAGCACGTCATCAATGACGGTCGTATACATTTCACGAAGCTCCGTCCATGTGGAATTGAACAGCAGAAGTCCGTCGGAGAGATTGTTCATCACGCCTCTGGTCACGAATGTGCCGCTTGCTTCGCCCCCCAATTCCTGCATACCGCTGCCGAACTCAAACAGCATCGGGATATCCGACTGATAGGAGCTGATCGCATCATACTGTTCCTCCGTCACAAAGCCCATCACCTGACCGGAGGCGGAAACCTCCTGTTCCAGTGCTCTTTCCTTGGCAGCGTTTGTGAATTCCTCCTGCGTGCGAGCCAGACGCTCACAGGTAATGTATGCCGCAACAGCCTCGCCCTTTTCGGAATTTTTCACCAGCATTTTGGCGTCAAAGCTGCCGCTGAGGTAATGTGCATCGGTATTGGGCATTTTCGGGAACGGCACGATCATGAGATCCGCATCGGGATTCTGGGCATTGGATGCCGCCAGCGACCAGTCCCCCATACCCAGAAACAAGACATTTCCTTTTGTCGGAAACGCCGTGTACAGCGTTGTATCGCAGAGCTTCCGTGTCCGCAGCTCCGTCATCAGCGTCTGGGCGGCTTCGATGTTCGGATCGGCGATCTGATTGGTGAATTTCCTGCCGTCAAACTGCACGATGGTCCTGCCCGTGGACTGCACCAATGCCTGCCCGAACACGCCTGCAATGCCGTAACGTCTGGTTCGGCTCTCGTTATTCGCAACAAAGGTGTCCATCATTTCCATGAACACATCCCAGTCCCATTTGCCGTCCTGATACAGCGTACAGGGATCCTCCAGACCATTTTCCTCGCACATGGTACGGCTGTAGGTCAGCAGCACGGGATCGGAAACGTCGTAGGGAACGATATAATGACTGCCCTGATAGGCAAACATATCAATCTCGTCGAGCATATCCTTCCAGATTTCGTCCTTGAAATCCAAATATGCATCCAGCGGCTGAAACAGACCACCGTGCAGACCGTCGGGCATAACCGCTGCATCAAAGGACACCATATCCACGGGATCGCCGCCCAGAATACGGCTCGACAGCACCGTATATTTTTCTTCGTAGGCACAGGGGATCCACTCAATTTTGCCGTCGTACAGATCCTCATACATTGCCAGAGCCGCACTTCTGCCCCGTCCCTGCACGGGATTGAGGTCATAATCCCCCAGCCAGAAGATGGTCTGCCCTCTGGAGGGATCTTCCGTGGTTTCCTCCGTCGGTGCGGTGGTTTCAGCAATACTCTCCTCGGATGTAAGGCTGCTGTCGCCTCCCTTTGTGCATCCGGTCGTGAGGAGCATTCCCACGCAGAGGAGTGCCGGTATGTAATTTCGTTTTCGCAAAACAATCATTCTTTCATTAATTTTTCCGATGCCGCAGAATTCGACATCCGGTTTCTTTATTATACCCGTTTTGCCCCGAAAAGTCAAGATGGGGGTTGCTCCCATAAGGGCATTGCAATTTCCGCAAAAATATGGTATGATATAAAAAACAGATTTTCGGAGGGGACAGCGATGAAACAGGTACAGATTTTCACGGATGGTGCTTGCAGCGGCAATCCCGGCCCTGGCGGATGGGGAGCGGTGCTGCGGTACGGAACGGCAGAAAAGGAGCTTTCCGGCGGAGAGGCGTCCACCACCAACAACCGCATGGAGCTTTCGGGCGTGATTGCGGCACTTTCCGCACTGAAGGAACCGTGCGAAGTCACCCTGACCACGGACAGTAAATATGTGGTGGACAGCGTCACAAAGGGCTGGGTATACGGCTGGAAACGCAATGGCTGGATCAAATCCGACAGGAAGCCTGCATTGAATGTGGATCTCTGGGAACAGCTGCTTCCCCTTTTGGAACGGCACCGTGTGACGTTCGTCTGGGTAAAGGGGCACGCAGGACATCTCGAAAACGAACGCTGCGACGCTCTTGCGGTGGCACAGAGCAGGAGCTTTGCATAAGTTTACCCCCGCCTTCGGCGGGGGTAAACTTAATACAATTCCTGTTTTTCAGAGTATCATGTGATTTCTCCATATGGGGGAATCACTTTTTATTGCCGAGCGTCAGAACGGAAAGGATGAAGTAGTTTTCTTCCTCGATTGCGGAAGCTGCCTTGCCGTCCTTGTACGTCACATGGAGCGTGTAGGATACGGTATCGCCCGTATTCTTGTCCTCGTAGAAATATTTGTAGGATTCCACAAGACCCTCGCTTGTGTACTTGGTGCACAGCGGCGGGAATCCGATGTACTTCTGTACTGCCGTGGTATCCATGCCGGTATTGATGCCCTCGTTCTTCACATGAGCATCCGTTTCTACGCCGTTACCGTATTTTTTCAGCTGGCGATAGTCATAATAGGTAACTTCCGTGATGACATTGTTGGTCGTCTTGGTAAGGATCAGCCACTGCGGAATGGTAACACCGCTGACCTGCAGGCTCTTGTCGCTCTCATACAGGTACTCATATCCCTCAGCAGCCATATTCACGCAGGCATAAGCAGAGGATTTTTCCAGTGTCATGCGGGCATACTTCTGGGCTGTTTCCGGACTTACGCCGATCTGCTCGGAAAGCGTGCGGGCATAGCGTGAGCCGTCGTTTTTCCACTGTCCGACCTTGATTGCGATGACCGCTGCTGCAACGATGACGATGATCACAATGAATATGGCCAGTGCCGCTCTGGGAGAAAGCTTTACCTTCCTCGATTGTTGTTTGGTTTTTGTCTGTGGCATACTAAATTCCTCCTTATGCGTTCTCTGACGCAATTTTTTATTTTTGGTGATCTTGTTGCGATCCCTTTCTCAAAATGCGGCTTTCCGCATTAAAGATTCAGCAAATTACGGTCAAGCATTTCCTGTGCTGCCAGCAGAATACCGATCCTGCTGCTGTGGTAGCTCAGTCCGCCCTGCATCCACGCCGCATACGGCTCACGCAGCGGAGCGTCCGCAGAAAGCTCAATGGATGCACCCATCGTGAATGCACCTGCCGCCATGATGACCTGACTGGAATAGCCGGGCATATCCCACGGTTCGGGCGTGACGTAGGCATCCACGGGCGAACCCTTCTGGATTCCCTGACAGAACGCCACAAGATTTTCCGCATTGCGAAGCTGCAGTGCCGTCACGATGTCGCCCCTCGGCTCGCCGGCTCTCGGCGTACATTCAAATCCCAGCAGGGCAAAGAGTTCTGCTGCGAAAGCAGCGGTTTTCAGTGCATTTGCGGTAATGTCGGGAGCTAAATACAGTCCCTGGAACATCTCACGGTTCATGTCCAGCGTACAGCCGACTTCCTTGCCCATGCCAACGCACGTCAGACGGTAGGAGCACAGCTCCACGAGTTTTGCGGGGCCTGAAATGTAGCCGCCCGTTCGGGCAATGCCGCCACCCGCATTCTTAATCAGTGAACCGATGATGATGTCAGCCCCCACGTTCGTGGGCTCCTTGTCCTCGACAAATTCACCGTAGCAGTTGTCCACCATGATGATGGCGTCGGGATTCCCCTTTCTGATGGCAGTCACCATTTCTGCAATATCCGCAGTGGTGAAGGCTCTGCGAAGGGAATACCCTCTGGAACGCTGGATGTAGGCGATTTTCGCACCGATAACGGATTTTTCGATGCCTTCCAGATCAGCCCTGCCGTCAGGGAGCAGATCCACCTGACCGTATGTCACACCGTAATCGGCAAGGCTGCCGTTTCCGGCGTCACCCGAAATGCCGATGACCTCCTCCAGCGTATCGTAGGGCTTGCCCGTTACGGAAACCATCCTGTCACCCGAACGCAGCACGCCGAACAGTGCGACCGTCAGTGCGTGTGTGCCGGATACGAAATTGTGACGCACGAGTGCATCCTCCGTACCCATGACCTGTGCCCAGACCTTGTCGAGTGTTTCTCTGCCCATATCGCCGTAGCCGTAGCCCGTGCTTCCGGCAAAACACGACTCACTCACCCTGTTGTCGGCAAAAGCCGACAATACTTTGGCAGCATTATGCCGTGCGATGCGGTCGATTTCCGCAAAACACGCCGCACAATTCAGCTCCGCCTGCTCTGCAAGCTCCTCCAGACGTGCGTCTATCTGAAAATAATCACGAATTCCCATTGTCCAAACGACCTTTCTGTAAATTGTCCTTTTCCTGCTCCATGCGTTCAAGCACATATTCCGTTTCCAGTGCCTTGAAGCCGATCTCACGGTAGAAGCTTTCCCGCACATCCAGTGCATACAGCACGGCTGTCTTTTGGAATTGTGCAAGGAATCCCGCCAGCCACCGCAGGAAAATACGGGCGTGTCCCAGTCCTCTGGCTTCGGGGCGTGTGGCGACCTGTCCGACCAGCACATGGTTGTCGATGTCAAACATGATGCTTGCCGTGGTATCCTTTCGGTATGTCAGCACACGGCTCACGCCATGGCGGCATCTGTGGGAGGTATCCGTCAGCCACAGGGCGTAGTCCTGCAGATTCGGGAAACCCGCCGACAGGATCTCATACACCTCCGCCAGCGGAGGATTGAATTCCACCGCAGCCTCCACATCATCCGCAACCGCATCGGGAACAAGCTCAAACATCGTGCGGTGCAGACTGCGGTATTCCGGAAGAAGCTCTGCAAGCTGCAAACGCACAGGCTCATTGCATTCCACACGGAACGGAGCGTGCATCTGCAGAAACAACGCCAGATTTTCTGTGTCGGATTCCTGTGCGTCGCAGATGAGCACGGTGTCGTTGAGCCGCAGCATCACACCGCTTTCGCCCACCGCATAAAACTGACAGAACGAATAATCCAGCCCATATGCCTTGTAATAGGAATACATCTTCCGCCCACGCCAGCTCTGCCGCAGAAGCGGAATATTCAGTTCACTGTCGTGTTCCAGTTGTCTGATCATAATTCTGCAATTATCTCCATCATTTTTTCAGTCAGCAGCATACTCTGCTCCATATCGCTCATCTGTGCAACGCACGACGGCGAATGCAGGCATCGGCACGGTACGGAAATCGCAAGTGTGCGTACTCCCTCACGGGAGATGTGCACTGCCCCTGCGTCGTTGCCGCCTGCAATGCGGCTCTTGGTCTGGCAGGGAATGCCGAGTTCTCCGGCTGCTTCAAATGCCATTTTATATAATTCTTTGTCATAGATCGTGCTTCTGTCCATGAACGAAACCACGGGGCCGCCGCCGAGTCTGCAAACCGCAGCATCCCCCGTCACGCCGTCAAGATCGGCTGCGGTGGTTGCTTCCAGAATGATCGCAAAATCGGGGTCGATCGCATATGCAGCCGTGCGGCTGCCTCGAAGTCCCACTTCCTCCTGCACGAAAAAAGCAAACCACATATCACAGGGGAGTTCCTTCTCCATAATCTCCAGCAGGGCAGCACAGCCGAATCTGTCGTCGATCGCCTTTGAAGCGATCCTGCCGCTGCCGAGTTCTGCGTATTCACCCATGAAATAAATGCTGTCGCCGGGGGATACAAACTGCTTTGCCTCGTCCGCATCCACTGCACCGATGTCGGCGTAGAGATTGTCCATTTTCGGCTTTTCATCACGCTGTGAAGCGGAAAGCAGGTGCACGGGCGTGCTGCCGATGACGCCGGGGAGCTTATGTGTTCCCACCATAACATTTCTGCCAAGCACCACATCCGCATCCACGCCGCCCACTGCGGCAACGGAAAGTGTGCCATCGCTGCGGATACCCGTCACGATCAATCCCACTTCATCCATGTGTGCACCCAGCATGAGCTTGTGCTTTGGCGTATTCACGCCCTTTTTGTGGACAAGGAGATTGCCGAGGGCGTCGGTTTTCATTTCCAGTATATCGGGGATCTGCGAAATTTTTTCGGTCAGATATTCACGCACGGGTGCTTCGTCACCCGAAATTCCACAGATGCCGCATAGCTCTTTCAGATATTTCATGCCTTGCACCTCCTCAGATATGCCGCAAGCAGTTCGCCCGTCATTGCCACATCCCTGAGCGAAATAATTTCCGCGGGCGTGTGCATATATCGCAGGGGAATCGAAACGGTGCAGGCTTTTACGCCCTCTCTGCAAACGGAAAACTGGTCGGCATTTGTGCCGGTGGTGCCCGCCATGACCTCATACTGCCACGGAATACGTTCCGCATTGGCAATTTCGCTGAGTGCACGGCTCACAGTCTTGGAAAGCGACGGGGAATAGCCGATCATCGGGCCTTCGCCCATCTTTCCGGTCTTGGTTTCACTGTCGCCGAGGTTGCGTGCAAAGCTCACATCCACCGCAAGGGCGATATCGGGGTTCACAGCGTAGCAGCCGATTTTTGCACCACGCTCGCCGACCTCCTCCTGTGTGGAGAACATCACCGTCACACGGCAGGGAAGCCCCTCGTCCTTCACACGGTGCAGGGCATACAGGATCGCCGCAACGCCGCAGCGGTCATCGAGTGCGGGTGCTGTGAAGCGATCGCCCAGCATTCTGGCGATATTCCCCGCAAATGTCACACTGTCGCCGGGGGAGAGGATTTGCCGCAGACTTTCGGCGTCGTAGCCCGTGTCAATGCGGATCTCCTCCATTTTCAGCACTTTTTCGTCGCCGCTTGTCAGATGTGGCGGCATGGCACATACCACGCCGTCAATGACCTGACTGCCGTGCAGATGCACTCTCTGTGCGGGCAGCAGTCTGCGGTCGATGCCGCCGATATTCCCGACGGTCACAAAGCCATCCTCCGTGATGCTCGTCACCATCATGCCGATCTGGTCGATGTGTGCATCGAGCAGGACATGGGGTGCGTCGGGATCGGAACTGCCGCACGATCCGATCACATTCCCGTGGGAAATACGGGTATCAGGGCAGTATAATTTCAGAAATTCCGCTGCGGTAAGTGCAGCAACGGTTTCATTTCCCGAAATACCCGTCACCCTGCAAAGGGCGGTGAGCATATCGGCGATAATCTTTGTTTTCATCAATGAAGCTCCTTTACAAGACGCTTGTAATGCTGTCCTCTCGCCTCAAAATTCGGATAGAGATCAAAGCTTGCACAAGCGGGGGAAAGCGTTACAATATCGCCGTTTTCCGCTTCTTTTTGTGCGATTTCCACCGCCTCCTCCATGGAGGAAGCGTGCAGGATCTCCAGAGCATTCGGATCGTAATTCTTGGCAGAAGTCACTGCCGCTTCGATCTTCGGTGCAGTCACGCCCATGAGGATCAGCGTTTTCACACGTTCGCAGACGGTTTCCACCATCGGTTCAAAGGGAATCTTCTTGTCGTAGCCGCCTGCAAGCACGATGATCTTCTGGTCAAAGCTGCGAAGTCCTGCCAGAACTCGTGTCGGGCTTGTGGCGATGCTGTCATTGTACCAGCGAACGCCGCCGATTTCACGGACAAATTCGATGCGGTGCTCCACACCGCCGAATTCCTTTGCCACCTTTACAAAATCGGCAATTTCCACCTCTCCCCAGAGGGATGCGATCACGCCGAGGAAATTCTCAACATTGTGCATACCGGGGATGCGGATGTCATCCTTGTGAACAACGGGCGTAACTTCGCCCTTTTCGATGTAGCAGAGCATTCCGTCCTCACGCAGGAATGCACCTCTTTCAGGGGTTTCACGGCGTGTGAACCAGTTAAGCTTACCACGCACCATGGGGGCAAGAGCCCTTGTGCCCTCGTTGTCGAGATTCAGCACAGTTCTGGAAAATCCGTTCTGGTGGGCGATCAGGTGCGTCTTGCACTCGGTATATTCCTCCATCGTGCCGTGCACGTCGAGGTGATTGGGGGTAATATTGGTGATGAGTGCCGTGTCGGGGGATTTCCGCATGGAAATGAGCTGGAAGCTGGAAAGCTCCACCACAGCTGCATCATCCTCGGAAATCTCCTCAATGATCGGGAGCAGTGCTCTGCCGATGTTGCCGCCCTTGTGAACGGTTTTTCCCGAAGCTGCGAGAATTTCGGCAATGAGCGTCGTGGAAGTGGATTTGCCGTCGGAGCCTGTGACCGCATAGATCTTACAGGGGCACAGATCGAAGAAGGTTTCCATTTCGGAAGTGATGACAACGCCGTTCTCCCTTGCTTTCGTGAGAGCGGGGTTGTTGAAATACATACCCGGTGTACGGAACACCACGTCAAAATCGGTCAGTGCGTCGAGGTAGTCCTCGCCAAGGCGGAATTCCACGCCCTTTGCACGGAGTGTATCGTAAGTTTCCTGAAATTTATCTGCTGAACGCTTATCCAGTACCGTCACAGCGATGCCCTTGTCACGGAACAGGGAAATCAGTTCCGTATGGCTTACGCCCGTGCCGATGAAAGCGACATTTTTCTGCTTCATATCGTCAAAAAATCGTGTAATCTTACTCATAATTGCCTCCTGCGTCTTACATTCATACATACTTATTCTTATTATAGCAGAAAGTTTATAAAAAATCAATATTTTTAAGAAATTTAGCTTGAAAAACAATTTTAAGATTTATGGGGGTGCTGCCCGAATCGGCTGCACCCACATAATAAGTCCCGGCCCGCCGTAGGCGAGCCGGAACAACGTATTGACACAGTTTTCCCGATCGTAAGGGACGTGAGTGTTTATGCCATGAATGCACAGACGTCGGCATAATCCATCTGCGGATGGAGTGCAAGATTGATGCCGCAGGCAAGCAGGTGTGCCGCCTGTGAGATCAGTCTGTCCACATCACGGGGGGTTACCATCATATCGGGGCGGTTCTGTTTTGCACGGAATCCCGTGAGATCCTCGGCGATCGTCCGCATTCCGATGACCGTCGGCACGCCAAGTCCGATGACGGGAATACCGAAGCTTTCCGTTGTCAGAGCGAGGCGGTGATTCGCCACACCGCTTCCCGGTGCAATGCCCGTGTCCGAGATCTGCACGGTCGTTCCGAGGCGTTCGAGCGAGGAGCAGGCAAGTGCATCCACTGCGATCAAGGCACAGGGCTTGATCTTGTCGCAGACCGCCTGCAGAAGCTCCGCACTTTCGATGCCTGTCTGCCCCAGAACACCGCCTGCAATGGCACTGACGGGGCGAAGATTTTTGAGGAATTCTTCATCCTCCTGTGCAAGCTCCCGTTTCAGATGCCGTGTTGCAAGCACGCCCGCCATCGTGCGTGGGCCGAGTGCATCGGGGGTAATGTCCTGATTGCCGAGCCCTGCCACGAGTATGCAGCCTTCACGGGGCAGCAGTGGTGAAAGCTCCGAAGCAAGCTCCCCCGCCATATTTTCGTAATCGTCGGAAAAGCGGGAAAGCGACTGTCCCTCCAGCGTAATGTAACGCCCCTTGCCCTTGCCAAGCGGCTTTCCGCTTTCATCGTCGGCAATGTGGATCTCCGTAATGCGGAAATGCCTGCCCCGCTTGTGTTCCGTAATTCCCGATCTGACCTGCGTCTGTGCCAGACTCTCCAGTGCCAAGTCCGTTCTGTAATTCATAAATTCCTCTCCTTTGTTGATTTGGTTTCGTTTTGTGGTAGAAAGCTGAATTTCAGCCGAAAGCATACCGTAAATGGGAATGCTGCCTGCATGGGCTTCGCTCCTTGTGTATAATGACGAAAAGTGGATCGTATCTTTCTGAAAAAATCGTGAAAAAAGGACTTGCATTTTTACGAAAAAGGTGGTACAATATATGTTAGGTATAGTGACGGTATACTATGCACGGACGATCGTTCCGTCCGAAAGCAGTTCGTGTCTCTCTGCTTTCATATTTTATACCGTGATGGCGTATTTATACGCTGCCAGAACAAACAGAGGAGGTGCTTAAAAAATGCCGAATATCAAGTCTGCTAAGAAGAGAGTAAAGGTTAACAAGACAAAGGCTGCTGCCAACAAGGCAAGAAAGTCCAATCTGAAGACCATGATCAAGAAGGCTGAGATCGCTTGTGCAACAAATGCTGCTGACAAGGAAGCTGCAGTAAAGGTTGCAATCAAGCGTGTTGACCAGGCTTGTGCTAAGAACCTGCTGCATAAGAACAACGCAGCAAGAAAGAAGGCACATCTGGCAAAGCTCCTGAATGCGTAAGCTTTTCGGATCTGTAATATTGAAGCCCGTTTCCTGATTGGGAAACGGGCTTTTTTTGCCTGAAAAAGCCCTGCCATTCGGCGGGGCTAAAACATATAAAAGGCGTTTTCTCCGCTTGCTGCGAAGAAAACGCCAATGAAATACAACTCAGATCTCGTTGCGGTTTTCAAGTGCCTTGTAAAGCGTCACTTCATCCGCAAATTCGAGCATACCGCCTACAGGCAGACCGAATGCCAGACGGGTGACCGTTACACCGAGGGGCTTGAGCAGCTGTGAAACATACGCAGCCGTAGCGTCGCCTTCGACCGTGGGATTCGTTGCCATGATGACCTCCGAAATGCCGCCCGACTGCACACGATGCAGAAGGGAGCGGATCTTCAGATCATCCGGAAGAACGCCACGCAGGGGGGAGATCAGCCCATGCAGTACATGGTAAGTTCCCTTGTATTCACCCGTTCGCTCAAAAGCGGCAATATCCTTCGGGGTTTCCACCACGCAGATGGTGCTGCGGTCACGGTTTTCGTCCTCGCAGACGGGACAAAGCTCCTGATCGGTGAGATTTTCGCAGCAGCTGCAGTAATGCACGGGTTTCTTGGCGTTGCGCAGAGCCTGTGCGTATTCCTCCACATCTGCCGCCTCCATGGACATCACATGATAAGCAAGCCGGGCAGCGGTTTTCATCCCGATACCCGGCAATTTTGCAAACTGTTCTGTCAGAATGACAAGGGGCAGAGCGTCATGTGCTGCCATTATTAGAACAAGCCGGGCAGGGAAACGCCGCCGGTGATCTTGCTCATTTCATCCTCAGTGGTCTGCTCAACCTGATTAACAGCCTCGTTGACTGCACTGATCACCAGATCCTGCAGCATCTCAATATCCTCAGGATCTACAACCTCGGGCTTGATGGTCAGAGTCTTGATGATCTTCTTGCCGCTGACAACGACCTCAACTGCACCGCCGCCTGCGGTTGCAGTAAACTCACGAGCCTCAATATCTTCCTGCAGCTCTGTGATCTGATCCTGCATCTTCTGTGCCTGACGGATCATGGAATTCATGTTCTGGGCACCTCCGCCCATGTTCTTCGGTACTCTTGCTCTCATAATAATTACTCCTTTTTAAAAGTTCATTTTCATCGGAATCGTCCGGACGAACCATTCCGTTTATGTGACAGCGGTTGTTGAAATGCCGCTGTTCTTTGCTTTTTCCAGCATCTCCTGCACCGGTCTGGGCTTAGCAGCCGCTGCCGAGCATTTTGCACGGATGACGTAGCGTTTTCCGAGAATGTTCTGCACCGCATCGCCCAGTGTTCTGGCATTGTGCTTGTCCTTGAACATGGTCAGGAAGAACGGGTTTTCCGCTACGATCAGGATGATATTGGCATTGACCACTGCATTGGAACCGGCAAGTGTGCCGAGAACCGCAGGGTTGAGCCTGCCGCATTCCTCCAGAATCTCCGGCCACTGTGCAAGCGGCTGAAAATCCTCGCTCCGCAGCGTTCGGAAATCCACCTCGGGTTCCGGTTCGGAAACAGGCGGTGCATGGGGTTTGGTAACCTCCGCTTCTTCCGGCGTCATCGTATTCTGTGCCGCACGGCTTTCCAGCTGTGCGATCCGCTCATAAAGTGCCTGCACTTGTGCAGGATTCGCCGCAGGTGCGGTTTGTTCCGCTGCAGCTGACGGCTGTTTGCTGCCGATGCGGATGAGCGTCATTTCCAGTTCCACACGGCGATTGACAGCACGAGCCATGCGTTCTCTGCAGGACTGCATGATGTTCAGCTGTGCCATGATGGTGTCCATATCGCTTTCGGCGGCAAGCTTCTGCAGTGCGGGAATTTCATCCGCCATGCAGTGCAGGAGGGAAAGATCTCCCGTTGCCTTGAGCAGCATCACATCACGGAGCATCAGAATAAGCTCCTCGCAAAGTCTTTGCAGATCCTTGGAGGCGTCATGGAGCTGTGCAACCGTTTGCAGCATTTTTGGGGTGTCGCCCGCGTGCAGGGCACCAAGTATTGTCAGCAGATATTCCCTTCCGGCAGCACCCGCTGCCTCTGCGGTAATCTGTGCAGTGATCGTTTCACCGTAAGCGGAACAGCGGTCAAGGAGGGAAATTGCGTCACGCATACCGCCGTCGGACAGACGAGCCATCAGCTCCGCCGCATCCTTTTCCAGAGAAATGCCCTCATGCTGTGCAATCTCGCACAGACGCTTGACCAGATCTTCCTGACGGATCCTTCGGAAATCATATCGCTGGCATCTGGAAATAATGGTTGCGGGAACCTTATGGATCTCGGTGGTCGCGAGAATGAATTTGACGTATTCCGGCGGTTCTTCCATAATTTTAAGAAGTGCATTGAATGCACTCGGGGAGAGCATATGCACCTCGTCGATGATGTACACCTTGAATCTGCAGCGTTCCGGTGTATACACCGTAGCGTCACGCAGATCACGGATATCCTCCACGCTGTTGTTGGAGGCGGCGTCGATCTCAATGAGATCGGACAGCACCGCATTCTCTGCATCCCGACAAATCGCACATTCCAGACAGGGATTGCCGTCGGGACGGGGATGCTCACAATTGACTGCCTTTGCAAGAATTCTGGCACAGGTCGTCTTGCCCGTACCTCTCGAACCTGTGAACAGGTAGGCGTGGGCGGTCGTACCGTTTTTGATCTGATTCTGCAAGGTGGTCGTGACCTGCGGCTGTGAAAGCACGTCCGCAAAGCTCAGCGGCCGCCATTTGCGGTATAAAGCCTGATACATAGTGCTTCCTCCAGTCCTGAACATTACGGTTCACCGATGGACAGGCTGTCCCGATTCCCGAAATGCTGAATTCCCATGATTCAGTGCTCTCTTAAAAAAATTCGGAACATAGGTGTGCAGGCTTGCTGCGGCACATGAAGCAATCCGCTTAATGCTGCTCGGTTCCCCGCCTGACATGGTTCACGGCGATCCATTGCACAGGGCCCGCACACCTATATTCCGAATGTGCTGCAGTTATTCTGAGCACTCACATGGATTTATTATAGCACAGTTCCGGATAAATTGCAAGCTTTCGCTGCATTTTTTTCGTGACTGTGCCTTGGATTCATACATTTTCACAAATTTCAAGACTGATTTTTTGTGCAAATAAACAAAAATTGTGAATTTTTTAATTTACCTGAAAAATCGCTTGTAAAGAACGAAACTTTCTGGTATAATGTAAATAGAAATTATTTCTAACCTCTTTCTCTTATTTTTTACCGAAAAAGACATGGTTTTACGACTGTGTCTTTTTCTGTTTTTTCGCATACTGCAATTCACCAAAAAGTCCTGCCGCCAAAATGACGGCAGG
>JAZOBK010000107.1:0-7739 GCA_045595985.1 Oscillospiraceae bacterium | reverse complement strand
TGCGAAGCAAAGGAATCATGCGGTAAACCGCACCATTTCGCAAAACGAGAAAGTACCCCATAATGGAGTACTTTCAAATGCGTCTGCCTGCGTGGGCTCCACGCTGGTTGGAGTAGCTGGATTTGAACCAGCGAATGACGGAGTCAAAGTCCGTTGCCTTACCGCTTGGCTATACCCCAGTAGACTAAAATTAAGTATAGCACACTTCCGTAATTTTGTCAAGCGAAAATACTGTATGAAAATCGGGAACAGCAATATATGATGATTCGCTGCATAACGCACCAATTAGTTTTACGAATCCGGTCAGGCACAATCCTTACGCTGCGGCATAGGATGGAATTGGAAGAAAAAACAATGGACGCAGATGGATTAAATTCCTTTGTGTGTGGTCATACTAATGCCAAGAAGTGAAACAGCCGAAATGCAAAGGAGTGTTCGTATGTCAGTTAAACGAGGTGAGATATACTATGCGGATCTGAGTCCTGTTGTAGGCTCCGAACAGGGCGGCATCCGTCCGGTACTTATCGTGCAGAATGATGTCGGCAACCGTCACAGTCCGACGGTCATTGCTGCTGCCATCACAAGCCGGATGGATAAGGCGAAGCTGCCGACGCACATTTCGCTGGAAGCAGCGTCCTGCGGTCTGCAGAAGGACAGCATCGTGCTGTTGGAGCAGATCCGTACCATTGATAAAAAGCGGCTCAAGGACAGAATGGGTGCACTTGACAATGCATCCATGAATCGTGTGGATAACGCACTGTCCATCAGTTTCGGGCTGCAGTGACAATCTGTGGGGGCGTAGTCCCATAACAGATCATGATACGCTCAAAAAAGGACGATGCCTTGTGCATCGTCCTTCTGTCTGTCGAAGAACCTTAAAATGGCGAGTGGGGCAATCATAGGATGCCTATCTCTAAGAAAAAGGACTTTTTCTACAAGCTGACCCATTCCGCATTCATGCGGAATGGTTGTCCTGATTAAAGAAAATTAATTTTCTTCCGTTGCAAACTGACTCTCATGACGAGTGAAGAAGTCCGTTCTGGGAGGGAGGAACTTGAGCTGATGGTTATCTCCGACAAAGAAATTGATCGGCTCAAAAATGGTTTCCCAGCTCCAGATCCTGTCATCCACCTGCAGGTATTCCTGCAGCTTTTCCGTGCCGATGGGTGCCATCGGATGCAGCAGAATTGCGGTAATACGGATCATATAGAACAGGTTTGCCAGTGCCTGCTTGCGTTCCTCGGGGGATGCATCCTCATTGTTCAGTGCCTTTGCCATGTACTTGCTGCCGTTTCTGATATAGCTGTCAAGTACATAAGTGCACTGGTGGAATGCAAACTTGGACATATGACGCTCATATTCCAGAACTGCCTTCTTAGCCTCGGCAAGGAACTTTTCCTCGGTGGCAGTATCCGGCAGAATACCGTCAAATTCCTTCTGTGTGGTGTAGAATGCGGTACGAATCATACGATTGTATACATTCGACAGCAGCAGTCCGTCCTTGACTACGGGATCCGCATCTTCGGGCTTGGCGTCGGGATTGAAGGGCTTGGGCATGAAGCTTACCGAACGCTGTCCGAGTCCCAGTCCCAGCCAGTGCATACGCAGCTGCTCAGGCGTATAGAAATTCAGAAGATCATCCGCCATCGGAGGCTTGACTGCACCGGAGCTTGACGCCTTCTTATCTAGGAACAGGATGTGGTGATTTGCCACGATCGTCGGCATCTGCAGCTCACCCTGTGCAGGATCCGCTGTTTTTTCTGCCACCGCCTGCTGTGCCATCCACATCGCAGGCTCTGCAATACCATAAAAATAAATATTATCCTGACCGATGAACTGGTACACCTTCGACTCCTTGCTGCACCAGTATTCCTTCCATGCATCAGCATCCTGACCCATCTGTTCCAGATAGGTCTTGGTAAAGGAGATCGGTGCCCAGAGGGATTCCGGCCATACCCATACAGTCAGATCCTCGCCGTCCGCTTCAAACTTCGGTGCGGGCACGCCCCATTCGATATTGCCCGTCAGACGGAACGGAACGAGCGTCTTGCCCGTACGGTAACGAATGCCATTCTGCGTCAGAATGCGGCAGGCTTCATCGCAGTCCGGAAGATTTGCAAATTCAATCGTAAAGGAGGGCTTTTTCTTTTCCTCCAGATAATTGTGTTCGGGCATCTGTGCCTTGATGGAGAGGTAGGTTTCCTCAAACTCACGCTTGATATAAATCACCGGCGGCTTGAGGAATTCCGAGATCGTTTTCCAGACAACGGGACGGATCGCCTTGTCCTTCTGCATCACTGCAACCCAGTCCTGCAGGAGCTTTTCATAGTCACGCAGTCTGAAATACCAGTTGACTACGGGCTTCATCACGGGTGTTTCACCGGTGAGGGTGCTGACGGGATTCAAAAGATTTTCGGGCATATACTGGTGACCGAGGTCGCATTCATCCGCATAGCCCTTTTCAGAGCAGCAGCCCTCCACAGGGCATTTGCCCACAACCTGACGGCCGTTGAGGAATACGCCTGCCTTTTCATCAAAAAACTGCATGGTGGAAATCTTGTCAAGCTGTCCTTTTTCATGGAGGGCATTGAGGAATTCAAGTGTGTATTCCGCGTGGATCTCCTTGCTTCTGCCGATTCCGGAAGCCGCAAAGAGATTCGGGGAGATGGCATAATCCTTGAGCGTTGCCTTCTGCTTTTCGTGATTCTTGGTCACGAAATCCACCAGAGAGCCTTCAAACTCGCCGTCTGCCACCTTCTTACGCCAACCCTCCGCAATGGGAGAACCGTAGCAGTCCGTACCGCTGACAAAAATAACATTCTCCTTGCCGATACGGTCACGCAGAAACCGTGCGTAGGTATCCGCAAATACCATCATACCGCCCACATGACCGAAATGCAGTTCCTTGTTGCCGTAGGGCATACCTGCGGTAACAACGGCACGCTTTGGGAATTCGGGACGGGGAATTTCAAATGCTTTCTGTTTCTTGTTGTCGTTTGACATAGTTTCCAATCCTTTCAAAACTGAAATCTGTTCGCCGCATACCGACTGCGGCATATTCATCCTATATTATACCATAATACACCCATAAATGCAAGTGCTTTTGCATGAAAAAAGGATGCCGCCGAAACGCAGCATCCAATGACTGAAATTATGGCTGCAGACAGCAGAATCTCATTTCGATGAATTCCCCATCCTGCAGAGTGATCTCGACGGACTCACCCGTGCTTACCATACCGCCGTCACGGACGATCGGTGCAATGGAATTGATACTGCTGTAGATCGTATACTGTCCGGTATACTGATCGCTGGTGTTGACAACTGTGTATGTACCCGCTTCCAGACTTGTACCTACCCCGTACATACCGCTGTCCTTGAAGGGATCCATCGGCAGTTCATTTTTGTGAAGATCATAGAGATTGGCGTGCGTCAGATCAATATACTGCCCCTCCTCCAGAACTACGATCCTGCAGCTCTGATACCAGCCGGACATAATGGTACTTTCCTCGGACTGGGATGAACTTGTGTAGATTCCCATATAAAAATCCTGCGTCGGTGTATTTCCATTTGCAATTGCGGCATATTCGCCCTCCGGCACATCCTTGCCCACTTCATAAAAACCGGAAACGAAAATTCCCTTTTCACGCATGAAATTGAGATTGCCTTCACGATCCGCTTCAAGATCAATGACGGAGTTATCCGGATAGGAATCCTGTTCTGTTATGATTTCATTATACAGTTTGCTGTCGGTATCTACCGGCTTCGCAATCGTCCTAAAATTAAAAACGGTGATGAGCACAAACATCACTGCGACCATCAGAAACAAAAAAACGCCAATGATAATGCCGACGATCCAAATCGTGTCGGATTGTTTGGCAGTGGTTTGGGCAGAATATTGTTCGGGGATCATTTCATTTCTTTGGCAGTTCGGGCAAAAATCGCCCTCCTCCCATTGCGTTCCGCAGTATCTGCAGGTTTTCATATAGACACACGCCCTTTCTTCCAGTATTTATGCAATATCATTATAACACGAATCCCCTGCAATTGCAAGCATAATACCGCAAAATCATTTGACAAAGTGCGAAAACTGTGATATAATAATAAAAACAGTTTTTGTGGAATTTAAGGAGAATACACCCATGAGTGTAAAAATTATTTCTGACAGTACAAGCGATCTGTCCCCCGAGCTGATAAAAAAGTATGGCATCCGTATTCTGCCACTGCATATCGTGCTGGGTGACAAAGAATATGAGGATGGTTTCTCCATCACTCCCGACGAAATCTACAAGTGGTCAGATGAACATAATGCCACCCCCAAGACCTCCGCACTTAATCTGGAGTATACGGTGGAGGTGTTCCGTCCGATCCTTGATGCCGGTGATGAGATCGTCTGCTTTTCCATTTCCGGTGAGATGTCCACCACAGTCAATGTCATGCGTCTTGCGGCAGAAGAACTGGGTGCCAAGGACAGAGTGTTCGTCATAGATTCCCGTAACCTTTCCACCGGCATCGGTCTGCAGGTGATCGAGGCTGCCATTATGGCAGCAAAGGGATGCAGCGGTGCAGAGATCGCAGCACATATTGCAGACATCCAGCCCCGTGTGAGAGCAAGCTTTGTCATTGATACGCTAAAGTTCCTGCACCGTGGCGGCAGATGCAGCGGCATGGCTGCCTTTGCGGGCACAGCACTGAAGCTCCACCCCAAAATTGTGGTTGCAGACGGCAAGATGACACCCACCAAGAAGTACATGGGCGGCATTCAGCGTGTTGTCATGAATTACGTCAAGGATATGGAAAATGAACTGAAGCACGCAGAAACCGACCGTGTTTTCATCACCCATTCCGGCTGCAGCGAAGCACTTATCGGTGAGGTTCGCACCTATCTTGAGGGACTTGGCATTTTCAGTGAAATTCTTGTGACCAGAGCAGGCTGTGTGGTATCCAGCCACTGCGGCCCCAACACACTGGGCGTGCTGTTTATTGAAAAGGCATAAAAGAACATCCGCTGCACTATCATTGTGCGGCGGGTGTTTTTCATTCTGCATAGAAATCCCCCTGCCTCTCCTTGACTTTTTGCGGATATTGTGGTATACTTAATTGAACAGAAATTCTGCCGTTTTTTCTTAACGTGCAGCAAAAAGGAAGGTTTTTCTATGAAACAAGCAAGAACAAGATTCGCACCCAGCCCCACAGGATATATGCACGTTGGCAATCTGCGTACCGCACTTTATGCATTTCTGACTGCCAAACACGAGGACGGCAGCTTCGTACTGCGTATCGAAGATACCGAACAGGGCAGATTGGTTGAGGGTGCAGTGGATGTGATTTACAATACACTGAAGGAAAATGGTCTGAACTGGGACGAGGGTCCCGATGTGGGTGGTGCGTTCGGCCCGTATGTACAGAGTGAACGCATGGGTCTGTTCAAGCAGTATGCCGAACAGCTTGTGGCTTCCGGTCACGCTTACTACTGCTTCTGTACCGAAGAACGTATGCAGGAGCTGCACGCACAGCAGAAGGCTGCCGGCGAAACTGTCGGGCATTATGACCGCAAATGCCGTGATCTTTCTCCGGAGGAAGTACAGCAGCGTATTGCGGCAGGTGAGCCCTATGTCATCCGCCAGAAGATGCCGATTGAAGGCACAACCTCCTTTGACGATCTGATCTACGGTACCATTGAGGTGAACAACAGCGAGCTGGAGGATCAGATCCTCATTAAAACCGACGGTATGCCCACCTATAATTTTGCAAACGTTGTGGACGACCATCTCATGGAAATGAGCCATGTTATCCGTGGTTCGGAGTATCTTTCCAGTACGCCGAAATACAATCTGCTGTATCAGGCATTCGGCTGGGATGTGCCGACATATATCCACTGTCCGCCCGTTATGAAGGATGCTCACAACAAGCTTTCCAAGCGTAACGGCGATGCAAGCTATCAGGATCTGGTGGCACAGGGCTATTTGAGTGCAGCCATCCTGAATTATCTCCTGCTGCTGGGCTGGAGTCCCAAGGGCGAGAAGGAAATTTTCGATCTGGATGAAATGCTCCGCATCTGGGATCCGTCCCGTATCAACAAATCCCCTGCCATCTTCGACATCCAGAAGCTGCGTGCCATCAATGCAATGCACATCAAAAAGCTGACCGACGCAGAATTCATCGAGGTCGCTGCACCGTGGATCAGAAAGACGGTTTCCAGTGAAATCGACATGGAACTGCTCTGTGCAAATCTCAAGCCGAGATGCGAGGTGCTGGGGGATATTCCCGACCAGGTGGCATTCCTCGATACCATGCAGGAATACGATACCGCCCTTTACTGCAACAAGAAGTTCAAGACCAACGAACAGACCGCACTGCAGGCACTGGAAACACTGCTTCCGATTTTCACGGATCTGATGGAATGGACGAAGGACGGTATTTCCGCGGCGTGCCAGACTGCCGTACAGACGCTGGAAGTCAAGAACGGATGGCTGCTGTACCCTCTGGGAATCGCTCTGTCCGGCCAGCGTTCCACACCGGGCGGCGGCACGGATCTTGCCATTATTATGGGCAAGGAAAAGACCATCGAACGCATGAATGCGGCAGTTTTCCTGCTGCGTACGGTGACTGCGTAAGTGGTTTTCCAATCATCGTCGGATTCACGAATATAAAGCAAGAAGCCGCCTTTTGGCGGCTTCACATTTTATAGAATTATAGCTATAGATTCGCAGTCACATTGGAATACGCAGTCTTTGCGGAAACCCCCGAAAGCCTGCCGATCTTGCCCGACAAGGCACTGATGACCGCCTGCGGTGCATCCACCGCAACACTGATGATGTTGATCCCTCTTGCATGATAGGGTATCCCCATTCTGCCGATAATATAACTGCCGTACTCGTGCAGAATGGCATTGAGTTCACTGACGGATTCACTGTTTTCTACAATAATGCCGATGATGGCAACTCTCGTTTCCATAGAAATGCTCCTTTATCATAATGTGCTACTTCATCATAACACAAATCCGAAGCTTTGTCAAATGCTTGCATTTCATCGGGAAATGTGGTATAATTTGTTCATATTCCAACTCATAACGGAGGCTTTTATGAACATCATTCGCTGTACAATGGAACATCTTGACGCTGCAGCTGCACTTTATGATGAGGTAACAGCATACCTTGCGTCACATATCAATTATCCGAAATGGACGCCACAAATTTACCCCGGCAGGGAAAGCACCCGGAATGCCATCGGACAGGGAGTGCAGTACCTCTGTTTTGACGGGGATGCGGCAGTCGGCGGCTTCATCCTGAACGATGATCCGCAGGGTGCATACGAATTGGGCGACTGGAAATTACCGCTGAACGAGGGCGAATTTCTTGTGATCCACACGCTTGCGGTTTCCCCGTCCCACTACAATCAGGGCATTGCCGGATATATGGTAGAATACTGCATTCGCCATGCATCCGAGCTTGGTTACAAGGCTCTGCGGCTGGATGTGGTTCCGGAAAATATCCCTGCCTGCAGGCTGTATGAAAAAATGGGCTTTGCTTACGCGGGCGAAAAGGATCTGCTGCGGAACATTGAGGGAATCCCGACATTCAAGCTGTATGAGAGGATACTGTAATGACCAATGAAAGCAAAACCCTGTTCATACCACTGTATGGCAAAGCAGTCATGGGCAGGGAAGGCGTATTTATAGATCGAACGGCGGAACGCATTGGGGAAAGTCTGCCGCAAGAAATGAAATATGTGGATACTTC
>JAZOBK010000106.1:0-3233 GCA_045595985.1 Oscillospiraceae bacterium | reverse complement strand
CACCTTGATTCACAGCATGATGCTGTGCACTTTGCGGGATACCAACATATCCCCGGCAACTGACGTATGCCAACACGTCGCAGAATACTCTGTATAATACATTTCACTACGCCCTCAGCGGTCCATTTGATAATCTGGGGTACATCCGGCTCTCAGCTGCCCGAACTCTCTGTAGTATCATAATTACCGTTATCTCCGCTTCAACGGTTTCATATTCAGTTGTTATTTTCAGTATAGCATTTCAATTTCATTTTGTCAATACTTTTTGAAAATTTTATTTGCTAATTTTCAATTTTTCTGATTTCAAAATTCTATGTTTCTATTGCATATTTTGTCGAAATATGGTATTATTATATTGCACGATACAGTGTAATGCCATCATAATTTGAACAGGAGCTTGAAAATGAACAATAATGTAATACAAATCAATGATGTTCCTGCAAAGACGGACAGTCTTGGCATGGGGACAAGATATAGAGGAATTGCAAATTTCGTTCAGCATTGCAGCACACCCATGACGCTTGCGATCCAGGGTGACTGGGGAACTGGAAAGACATCTGCTATGGAGCTGATCCGCAAGGAACTTTCACATAATCTTGGCGGAATTGAAATGGAGAATTTCAGCATTTGGTTTAATACATGGCAGTTTTCCGTATTTAATGACGGAGAAAAGCTCATTATTGATCTGATGCACATGATGCTCAACAACATGAAAAAACTCGCCGAAAATGCTGGAATCAAGGATAAAGATACAAAGCAAAAGCTGATATCCAACATAGATACAACATCCGCTCTGGTGGCAAGGGCAGCTTTGGGTTTGGGAAAGGCTGCGGTCAAGCAAATTTCACCTCTGGTAGAGTTTATGGTCGAGTTTGTCGGGGATCTCAAAAACCCGAATGGTGCTTCCTCACCGTCACAACCGCAGATACCTGTCACTTCCTATGTTACGGAGCTTCGTGATAAGATCAATGAATTGCTCAATGAAATTCTGAAAGTTACGGGGCTTGAGCGAATTTATGTATTTGTGGATGACCTCGACCGACTGGAACCCCGTGTTGCACTGGAACTGCTTGAAGGAATGAAGAATTTTGCGGACTATGAAAACTGTGTATTCATCCTTGCTGTGGATCAGGACGTCGTGGAACGTGGATTACGAAGCAAATACGGCGAAGATTTCAGCGAAGAAAAAGCACGCAAGTTTTTTGATAAGATCATCCAAGTTCCGTTTGCACTGCCTGTGCAGGCATATGATATTCAAAGTTATATTACGCCGCTTTTGAAGGAGGAAAGCGAGTATCTGCAGCAGTATGTCGATCTGCTGACAAAATTTGAGGTGCGTAATCCCCGTACCATCAAACGCAGCTTCAATCTTCTGCAGCTTTACAAATGCATTGATCTTGCCAGATTAACTGCTGGAAATATGACCATAGCACCGGAAACGAGTCTGAAACGTTATGCCGTGCTTTTACTGCAGCTTGAAATGCCTGAGCTCCACGAACAGATGACACATATTGCCGTCAATTGCGAGGTACAGGAGATGTATCAGGAATTCACGGAACTCATGCATGATAATCCGGATGAAAACACTGTCCTCATCAATGGACTGACCGCAGTTTTACAAGTCTTCTATGGCGAGGATTTTGATTCGGCTTCAGAGAATCCGGATGATGCGAAAACGGAGGAGCTTGCAAAAATTCTGATCGAAACGCAGGATATGCTCGTTCCGCTTGAAGACCGTGAGGAATTGCAGAGGCTTCCCTATGCAGAACTTCTGAAACAGCTCTGCAGGGAGATCAGGGACAGGGTAAAATCCACAGAAAACCCTGATGCATGGAACAGGATTCTTATGTCAAGCAAAGAGAATCTTGCCAATGAAACCACTGCATTTGAAATTTCCGGTTGGGGACAAAACGATGTGCCGTTTACGATCACATGGAATCATCGGAAACCAAGTCCGAATTTAACGGTATACACACATCTTGATCCCGATACAATGTTTGAAGGCGTGAACGATTCCTTTTATAACATCAAAACGGAAAAGGATAAACAGAAATATGGTGCTCTGGGATATTTTTACCATGACGGCGAACGTCCCAGAATTACTGCCGTACTCACCGCCGGCAAACATACGCTTGAATATACACTTCGATTTTTAAGTAACTGCGGTATTTTATGCAGCACAGATTGATTATCCTTTCCTCTGCAGCGGGGAGTTACCATTGCTGCAGAGGATTTTTTCAGCTCGTGTCACACTTTTGGAATTTCCTGTGTCTGTATAAGTGAAAGCGGTTATGCATAAATTTTGCTTTACGATCATGTCAACATAGAGTGATGATAAGAAGGAAAGGAGGGTGTGTTATGACGGATTCCGAATTGCGGAAATTGATTCAGGCATCACCGGATACAGGACATAGAGCTTTATATGATCAATATATCAATTATGTTTATTCGATTGTGTACCACACCCTGATTAGCTGTGGAAGCCACGAGGATGTGGAGGAATGCGTTGCCGATACTTTTGCCGAGGTAATATTTCGCATTGAGGATATTCGTGAGGATTCTCTGAAAGCGTACATCGGGACGACTGCCAGACATAAGGCACTCAATGCAATGAGGACGCTGAATCTACAGAAAAAACAAAATGTCTCCATGGAGAGTATTGAAGAACTGCCTTCGGAACAGACGGTGGAAGTATCCACCGAATACGCGGAGCTTCGCAGGCTTCTCCTGCAAAAAATCACGGCACTGGGCGAACCGGACAGCAGTATTTTGATTCAGAAATACTACTACAACCGAAAATCCGGAGAAATTGCAAAAATTGTGGGACTTACTCCGGCAGCAGTCCGAAAAAGATGCAGCCGTGCAGTAAAGCGGCTGAAACAGGAACTTTCTGAATTTCATCTGAATTGGTAAAGGAGGATGCAGCATGAAGGATCAGAAACGAATTGAAGATATTCTGCGGAGTGCGGATAAAAAAACAGCGGAACAAATTTCTAAAATGAGTCCGACTGTGGATGACGAAGCTAAGGAACGCATCTATGCGATGACACAGCAGCAGCTCATGCAGAAAAAAAGCGGTGAAGACGTAATTGGCGAATCATTCAATGTCACTGTTACACGAAAACCCGTATGGATTCACACGGCTGCAACAGCTGTGGCTTGCCTTGTCATTGCAGGGGGACTGACGGGAGGTGCTGTGATGCTGCAGCGTTCTGCAAACTCAACGCCTGTAC
>JAZOBK010000105.1:0-5536 GCA_045595985.1 Oscillospiraceae bacterium | reverse complement strand
GCTCCGGCATTGCTGACAGTGAGCTGGTAGGCAGTTCCGAAATCAAACGGGGAAGCAAATCTTGCGGCATTGTATGCCATCGTCACGCAAGCACCGATCAGAAGCGGTACGGTAAAGCTCGCCACAGCCGCAGCTTTCTGTGAAAGTTTCATATCCTTTCGTGCAATCAGCTGCAGGAACGGCGGAATCAGCAGCACCGCATACAGTGCAAACGTCGGGCGGCTGAGCACCGCTGCGGAAATTGCCAGTCCGCAGCCCGCCAGCAACAAGCAGCGTGACAACCGGTGTTTCGCCATGCACGCTTTCATCCCAAGCCACAAATACAGATACAGAAAGCAGATGCCTGCGGAGATTGCCGTATAATAGCGATCCGCATAGTGGGCACACAGGAACAATCCCGATACGGCGGCGGCACTTGTCAATCCGCAGAGCAGCAGCAGGAAATTCACCTTGCCGCTGTATTTTTTCAGCACCGTCAGAACCAGCAGGAACAGGAAAACCATTCCCAGAACGGAGAACACCAGCGATGCCATGTGTGCGGAGGGGATATTTCCCGTGAACAGATACATCGGGCAATACAGAAAAATTACCGGTGCAATGCCGAAATAGCTGTAGTACCTGCCATTATAAAACGCCCTGTCCCAATGGATCACCGCACCGGACGCTTCCCTTGCATCGGGATCATAGGGATTCTCCAGCTCCGCAAGCAGAGGATCGGTTTCCAGATGCAGATGCACCTGCCCTCTCTGCCAAGCGTCAAATGTCTGGGCATAGGGATCATACGTTCCCACGCCCTCCTCCATGTCGTATTTCACGACATCTCTGCATCCGGGCGGAGCGATCATGATCATTCCGGCAACGGCAGCCACCAGAAGGAACAGCACTGCCTCACGGTGAATAAGCTTGCTGCTGTCATAGGTGATCCTGTACCATCCGAAAATGCGGATGGCGGCAATCAGACAAAGGATCCCCGTAAGTGCCAGAAACCGCAGCAGGGAGAAGCTGAAAGGCTTGACGTTCATCAGGGTGAGCGATTTCAGACGCACTTCTGTTTCCTTTTCCACATCACGAAAAGCCACCTTCATTTCATGCAGCGTCCGATGGGGACTGACTGCAAAAGTCAGCGTATCCTGCGAGGGATTCATCCATGTCTGTGCCACTCTCTGATGCCGAACAGAAAAATTTTCATCCGTAATGCTGCATTCCGCCTGCCAGAAAGTATCTTCGCTGTCCACCGAAAACTGCACATATCTCACATCATCACGCTCCAGCGGAAAGACGAGTTCCGACGCACCCGTCACAACGATTTCTGTGTGAACGATTTCGGTATTATCCTTTGGAAGCGTCACTTCTGCGGATGCAGCAGCCATCGTTTCCGCAAAGGGATTCGAGGTGTAGCATTTTCCGCAGAACACCGCAAGCTCCAGCACCAGTGCAAGGCAGGCATAGCCTGCCGCAGACCGCAGAAAACGATGCAGCGGTTTGTTCTGTTTCACCGCAAGCAGCAGCACGACGGACAGCACCGACAACGTAAACGCAATCGCATACAACGGTGCAGGGGACGCATTATGCAGTGTGTAGCGGCATATAATATAATCCAGACTGTATAGCAGAAGCAATTCTGCAAGCACCAGTACGCCCGCTTTACGCAGCGTCGGACGCCGGTCGGATTTTCCGAACCGAACGGCACAGAACGCCGCACAGAGGTTTGCTGCCAGCACAAGCAGCATACTGAAAAGCAAATGTAAATTCATCCTATGTACCTTCCTTATACATCTCCGAGTATTTTTGGGGCTTGTTGTTCCTCACGCCTGCGTTTTTCCTCCCGTTTCTGTTTGCGGTATACCTTTGCATCGTAGGATGCCAGATTCATGACAGCAAGCACACAGATCAACACAAACGACAGCAATGCGGGCAGAAGTCTGTCCCGATACAATTCGCTCACGGGCTGCATCGTACCGTCGATCCCCGGAAAATTCTGATCCGCATACACCGTAAACCGATACAGCACGGTCATGCAGGAGGAAATACCCGCACAGCCGCATCCCAGTGCAAGGGCATTGCAACGCCAGAATTTCGGCTTCATCCCGATCAGGCAAAGCACGACGGCGGCAATGAGGAGCACGGAGCCGATCCGCATCCATAGGGCAAATGCGGCAAACAGCTGCGGATAATTGCCTGCATCCACGTTGTACTGCCAGCCGGCAGCCGACATCATGGGCATGAACAGTGCATACACAAGCGTTGTCAGCAGCAGCAGCACGATGAGTAGAATTTTTCCGATTTTGTGTGCATTATGTTTCACAAGCGTTCCCCTTTCTGATCGCAGACGAAACGTCCGCATCTATATAACAACCGAACGTTCTGAATATTGGATATTTTTTCAAATTTTTTGGCAAAATCCATGCCGCCAATGATTTTCAGTGATAAACCATTCCCGTTCTGCCAATGCTATAACTGTGCATGAACGTCATGCACAGAAAGCTGGTGAGGAATGAAACGGAAATGTAAGAAATTGTTATCAGGCATCGCAGGCTGTCTGCTGTTGCAGCCCATTGCATGGATGCTGTTCTATGCCGGCAGTCTGCCGGATCACTACTACGTCAGAAAGGGCGAAACTCTGAAGATTTCCACCGCAGTACCAATTACTGCGGAACCGTCGGACTCTGTCACAGCCACTGCAATATCCGCTGTGCCGTCCTCGCAGATCTATCTGCGGCTTTTTGGTATTTTACCCATAAAAAACGTAGAAATTCACCAAACCGATGAAATTATGCTCGTCCCCTGCGGTCAGGCGTTCGGCATTCGTATGCTCATGGACGGCATCATGGTCGTGGGATTCGGCGATGTCGTCACCGAGGACGGTGTTGTTCATCCCGCAGAGCGTGCGGGACTTGAGGAGGGTGACATCATTCAGGAGGTCAATCGTACGCCGGTGCTTTCCACCGAAAGCTTCCGCAATGCGGCTTCCGCCGGAAATCCCATGCAGCTGACCGTTCTGCGTGGTGAAAGCACCTTTGAAACAGAGCTTACACCCGAATACTCCCTGCAGCAGGAATGCTTTCAGACAGGGCTTTGGGTGCGTGACAGCACCGCAGGTATCGGTACGCTGACGTATTACGAACCATCAACGGGGTGCTTCGGAGGACTCGGGCATCCCATCTGCGATCCCGACACGGGCGAGCTGATTCCGCTGGCAAGCGGTGAAGCGGACGCTGTCACCATCAGCGGTGCACGACGTGGACAGCCGGGTGTTCCCGGTCAGCTGCGTGGTTATTTTTCCGCAAAGGAGCCGATCGGCACGCTTTCCTGCAATGACCGATGCGGACTGTTCGGCACGCTGGAGGAATCTCCCTCGGACGCACCTGCAATTCCCATGGCATTCAAGCAGGAGATCACAACGGGGGAAGCAGCAATTCTGAGCACCGTCAGCGGCGATACACCGCAGATGTTTTCCATCGAGATCACATCCATCGACTACAGCTCGGACACGCAGAATATGACCATTGAAGTGACGGACGAAGCTCTGCTTGCCGCAACCGGCGGCATCGTGCAGGGCATGAGCGGCAGCCCCATCCTGCAGGATGGACGTCTCGTCGGTGCAGTAACCCATGTATTCGTGGGAGAACCCACCCAAGGTTATGGAATTTTTGCAGAAACCATGTACGAAGTCACCCGCAGCACAAGCGGACGGGATTGAAAAAAGGGGCTGCATTGGATGCAGCCCCGAATGATGTGCAGTACTTATCTATTGTCGTCACTGAAGCCGCTCTCAACCAGCTCTACCAGTGCATCCACTGCTGCCTGCTCATCAGAACCGTCAGCAATAATGCGGATGTCAGTGCCGCCTACGATACCGAGTGAAAGAATACCCAGCAGGCTCTTTGCGTTTACTCGACGCTCCTTCTTTTCAATCCAGATAGAGGACTTGAATTCATTCGCCTTCTGAATGAAGAAGGTTGCCGGTCTTGCGTGCAGACCTACCTGATTCTGAACTGTAACATCTTTAACAAACATAATCAAACTCTCCCATCTTTGCGTTATAAGGTTAATATTCTTGCTTACCAGTGCATACTGTTATTATACATACAAAAAACGGAATCGTCAACGGTTTTTCGCAACATCTACATGATTTTTGCAAAAATTCTACGCTTTGCCAAAATGTCCGCCCAAAACGTCACAGCTTGTTTGTGTATATTCACAACAAAAAGAATTGTGAATTTCTGCTATCGGTATCTCACAATTTTCAACGAAAATTTCTGTGCAAGTTGTTAGTATTTCGCATCATCTTTGTCGCAATATGCCGAATAGAGGTCCGGACGTTTTTCTTTTGTCACCCGCAGACTTTGCTCATGCCGCCATCTGGAAATATTCAGGTGATGCCCTGACAGCAGCACCTGCGGAACACGCTCCCCTTCCCAGACCTCGGGACGGGAATACTGGGGATATTCCAGCAGACCGCTGAAATGACTTTCGTCCTCAAAACAGATCGCAGACGGGAGCACGCCGCTGCACATTCTTGCCACGGCATCCGTCAGCACCAGTGCCGGGAGCTCGCCGCCCGTGAGCACATAGTCACCGATGGAGATCTCCTCATCCACTATCTTGTCCAGAATTCTCTGATCTACACCCTCATAATGGCCGCAGAGCAAAAAAAGGCTGGACATTTTCGACAGATCCCGTGCCTTTCCCTGCGTCAGCACGCTGCCCTGCGGGGAAAGATAGATGGTATGGGGGCGTTCGCCAAGCTGTTCGCAGACTGCCTGCCAGCAGCGGTAGATCGGCTCTGCCTGCATAACCATGCCCATACCGCCGCCATACGGGGTATCGTCCACCCGATTATGCTTGTTCTCGGCAAAATCACGAATATTGGTATACCGAATATCTAAAAGCCCTGCTTTGCCGGCACGCCCGATAATGCTCTCTTCCAAAACGGCGCGCATCATGTCCGGAAACAGGGTTAAGCAATCAATACGCATACAGCTCGCATCCTTACATTAAAGTTAATCCAATAAACCCTCAGGCACTGCAACACGAACATATCCCTCCGGGATGTTAACCTCTAACACAACCTGGTCAATCACCGGAAGATAAATCGGTTTTTCGTTGCCACGCACCTCATAGACGTCGTTGGCACCGGTTTGCAGAACATCAGAAATAATGCCTAAAACCTCGTCCTCCTCTGTCATGACACGCAAGCCAATCAGGTCAACGATATAGTATCGTCCCTCGGGCAGATTTTCGTCTCGTTCAACAAAAAGCGTCTGTCCGCGAAGCAGTTCCGCCTCCTCCATCGTATCGACGCCCTCGGCTTTAATAATGGCACAATTTTTATGTATTCTGATTCTCTCCACGTAAAGCGGAACATCTTGTCCTTTTTTCTGATAATAAAAAACGTCATAGTCCAAAAGACCATCTAAGCTGTCTGTCCAGGGATTGAGCTTAAATTCCCCGCGCACACCGTGGGTGTTGACCACCTGACCGATTTCAATCAGTTTCATTCTGTCTGCCCCCTTATCTATCTGTTAAATCTAAA
>JAZOBK010000104.1:0-3486 GCA_045595985.1 Oscillospiraceae bacterium | reverse complement strand
TGATGGAAATAGCTTTGCTCCGTTTGCCGCAGGCAAAGGAGCATTGCGGACAGGAGAACCGAAGGCATTCCCTGACGGGCAAAATTGCCGGTGCGGGCTCCGCATAAGATGGGAAATGCACTGCATTCAAGCCGCCCTGTGCGGCGGTCAATTTGATGGAAATAGCTTTGCTCCGTTTGCCGCAGGCAAAGGAGCATTGCGGACAGGAGAACCGAAGGCATTCCCTGACGGGCAAAATTGCCGGTGCGGGCTCCGCACCTGTTAGGCAGGCTAATAAACTTGCATTTTCTGAAAAATTGTGGTATAATAAAGAGAATTGCAGCGGAATGTCCGTCTGCACCGATTGTTTTGAAAAAAGAAGGGGAAAACCAATGGAAAAACGTATGATTTATGCAGACCATGCGGCAACCACCGCTGTGTCCGAGGAGGTTCTGCAGGAAATGCTGCCGTATTTCACGCAGCAGTACGGTAATGCCTCCAGCATCTATAAAATGGGACGTGCGTCCCATGAAGCACTCAACGACGCCCGTGCAAGGGTTGCGGCGTGTCTGGGTGCACAGGCAAATGAGATCTACTTTACCGCAGGCGGCTCCGAATCCGATAACTGGGCGATCAAGGGCACCTGTGACCGTCTTGCAGCACAGGGGAAGAAGCATATCATCACCAGTGTGTTTGAGCACCATGCAGTGCTGCATACCTGCGAATACCTTGAAAAGCACGGCTTTGAGGTGACATATCTTCCCGTCAGTGCGGACGGTCTGGTGGATCCGAAGGATGTGGAAAATGCTATTCGTGAGGATACTGCACTTGTGACGATCATGTATGCAAATAACGAGATCGGCACGATTCAGCCGATCGCTGAAATCGGTGCTATCTGCAAGGCTCATAAGGTGCTGTTCCATACGGACGCAGTACAGGCTGTAGGCAATGTGGAAATTGACGTCAAGGCACAGAATATTGATATGCTGTCGCTTTCCGGACATAAATTCCATGCCCCAAAGGGCGTAGGTGCACTGTATGTGAGAAGGGGCATCATCCTGTCCAATCTCGTACACGGCGGCGGTCAGGAATCCGGCAGGCGTGCCGGCACGGAGAACGTTGCCGGAATTATGGGACTTGCCAAGGCGATTGAGATCGCAACGGCGGATATTCCTGCAAAGATCGCAAAGCTGACACCTCTGCGTGACAAGCTGATCGACGGTATTCTGCAGCTTCCGCAGACACGTCTGAACGGCAGCCGTGAGCATCGTCTGTGCGGCAACGTGAATGTTTCCATCGTGGGCATTGAGGGCGAAAGTCTGCTGCTGATGATGGATTACTACGGCGTCTGTGCGTCATCCGGTTCTGCCTGCACTTCGGGTTCGCTCGATCCCTCCCATGTGCTGCTGTCGCTGGGACTCAAGCATGAGGTGGCACACGGTTCTCTGCGATTGAGCTTTGACAAGGATTTCACCGAGGAAGATGTGGATTACATTCTGGAAGTAATCCCGCAGGTGGTGAATCGACTGCGTGAGATGTCGCCGATGTGGGAAAGAATGTGCAAGGAAGGCACCAGTCTGGTATAAATATACAGGAGGTAAGGAATTATGATTTACAGTGAAAAGGTAATGGATCATTTTACAAATCCCAGAAATGTGGGAGAAATTGAGAATGCGGACGGTATCGGCGAGGTTGGCAATGCCAAGTGCGGCGATATTATGAAGATGTATCTGAAGATCGACGGCAACGTGATCACGGACGTCAAGTTTAAGACCTTCGGCTGCGGTGCGGCTGTTGCAACATCCTCGATGGCAACGGAGCTGATCATGGGCAAGACCATTGACGAGGCTCTGCAGCTGACGAACAAGGCGGTTATGGAAGCACTGGACGGTCTGCCGCCTGTTAAGGTGCATTGCAGCGTGCTGGCTGAACAGGCGATCAAGTCTGCCCTCTGGAATTATTACGAAAAGCAGGGCATTGATCCCGAGCCAATCATCGGCAAGGTGCCGGATTGTGAGGATTGTCACTAAGCGGTGGATTTCTGCTGACAATTTACGAAGAGAAAAAGGACGATGCCACGAAAGCATCGTCCTTTTTGTCAATATAGTTCCTGCTCCAATTTTCGAAATGAATCTGTATCAAAAAAATCTGTAATTGTGATGTCAAGACCATCGCACAGTTTCTTGATTGTGACAATTCCGATGTTCTTCGCCCGATGATTTACAATATCATTCACCGTAGACTGTGTGACTCCCGACATATTGCTTAGTTTATTCACAGTGATGTTTCGTTCTTTACACAATTCAAGTATCCGCTCCGCAACTGCTGCCGATATATTCATGCTATCATCCTCCGTGTTTGTGTATCTTATATAAAATATGATAGCATTTTTCATGTAAAATAATTGTCGGTATACCGTTGACTTTTTCTTGCTCTCGTGATATAACGAGATTAACGGTATACCGTTAATTCATAAACGAAGAAGCAGTCATTTTCAGGAGGGATTTGTATGAAAAAAAGAAGTAAAGCCATGGGAATCGCACTTGCAGGCATGATGATGCTTTCAGCAGTGTCTGTACCTAAGATGTTGCCGCAGGATTTGCAGGAATCTTGCAGTATCGTACAGACAGTAGAGATTGAGGCGGATGCAGTTGATGTGCGTACAGGACGATTTAACAATGGTGGTGAAAGCTGGACAGGTTGGACTTATGTAGAAGCAAAATCGGGTAAAAACTGGAGAGGGCAAAAGTACTATAAAACTCCCAAGGTGAAAATATGTACCTTTAATAGTATGGGGTGGAGAAGTGGCGGAACGATGTCAGTGCAGGTTTATTCAACATCCGGTGCTTATGTAGGAACTTACAAAGTGAAAAGCGGTGATAAGATTAAACTCAATGGCGGATACAGTGGATACAAGATCAGAATCAAGCGTTATGTGTTCAACAAGTTTGCGAAAGATTTTGACAACACTGGTAAATGCGTTATGTGGAGCATTGATGCAAGCAAAAACTGCTATTTCGGCTGATAAATAATACAGTAAAACAACGCAGGAACGGCAAAAACCGTTCCTGCGTTTTTCACAACTCAAATCTCACCGGCAGAAATTCCTTCAGCGTGTGCGTTCCGTCCGTGAGGAGTATGATGAAATCATCCCCACAGAATTCCGCCATGACCTGCAAACACGCACCGCATGGAATGCAGGGCTTTTCGGCAGGCTCACCCTTCTTGCCGCCGCAGATGGCAATTGCCGTAAATTCCCGTTTTCCGTCGGAAACCGCCTTGAAAATTGCCGTGCGTTCCGCACAGCAGCCCAGCGAATACGAGCCGTTCTCCACATTGCAGCCCGTGTAAATGCTGCCGTCGTCGGCGAGCAGTGCCGCCCCGACCGCAAACCCCGAATACTTGCAGTGTGCGTGTTCCCGTGCCGCAAGTGCAGCTTGCAGCAGTGTCTTTTCGTCCATAACATACCCCCTATGGAAACGGCGGAACGGAGAATAGCTCCGTTCC
>JAZOBK010000103.1:0-10737 GCA_045595985.1 Oscillospiraceae bacterium | reverse complement strand
TGATCTGATTGTATATGATCATTCTTCGATACTTCGGAGCAAATACCACATGGTACTTGCAATTCCACTTCGAATGTGCTAAACTATTTATATCGTCTCTTGTCATGACGATACCTCCTCTGTTATTCTAAGTTAGGTTGGCAGACCTTAACTTCATTATATCATTGGAGGTTCTCTTTTTCCACCATAGCTATAAGCTTTTTATCCCCCAGCATAGCTGGGGGTTTTCTTGCCAAAAAGAACACCCGACAATCTGTCGGGTGTTTCGCTGATACTCATTCCTATTCCGCAGCGGAAAGCACGAAAGTTTCTGAAAAACTGCTAAGTGTTTCCTCTTCCTTTTCGTCAAGAACGTTGCAGGTAATCTCGATTTCGTAGGTGCAGTCCATATCCTCAATATCGGGCATTCCGCTGATGATGCAGCTCGGGAATTCCTTCTTTGTCGGATACCATGAAACGCCCCCTGTTGCCTCACCGTTTTCATAAAATGTGCCTTCGATCACATAGACCGCATTCTTTGGAAAATCCTCTGAAAGCTCCGTGTACAGCAGATAATGCGGCTGCCACGACTGACCCAGCTCCTCCGCTGCAAAACAGGTGAAGCGGATGCCGTCGCCCTCTGCCTGCTGCTTTGTGTAGCCCTCATTCTCCTCGATGGAGAACACGCTCATGTGACCTTCCTGCATCTCCTGTGCGGTGTAGCAGGAAATTTCCATGTTCTCATATATTTCTTCCTCTCCACTTGCCCCAACGAGATTGAACGTCAGGAAACCGGCAGCGGCAATGATCAGAATCGGCATCAGCAGAAAGAGCATGACCGCCAGAAGGATCAGAGCCATCCAGATAGGGGACATCAGTCCTTTTTTGTGAGTTATGCCCTGTGCAACACGTTTGTTGATCGTATGCCTGTAGATGAAATAATAGATGAGAGTTCCGCCCCCGACGAACAGAATCGTTCCGAGCAGAAAAATGACAATCAAAACAACAACAAGTCCAATTGTACTCATATGATAACCTCCCTAAATACCGTAGATTTCACGGAATTTGTAGTAATAGCTGCGTGTGACATCCACCACAGCACCGTTTTTGAGCGTGAGAATAAACTTCGCACTAAGTGTAGGCTTGATTTTCTGCACGCTGTTTTTTGCGATGATCACGGAATTGCTGATACGCATGAACTTATCGGCATCGAGCATAACCTCCAGTTCCTTCAGGCGTTCGGTGATGCTGTATTCCCCGTCCATGGTATGCAGGATCATGCTTTTGCCGAAGCTTTCAATAAAGACAATATCCTCTGTGCGGATGCGGAACAATTCGTCATTCTGCTTTGCATTGAGGAAGGAAACACCCTTGCTGCGTTCCTGCAAAATGAAATCGGCGTCGTCGCTGATTTCAAAGCCCCGTTCAATGAGGAGCTGTTCGAGTTCTGTATAGCGTTCTTCGCTGACGCTGAGTTTGATTTTCATGTGTCCCACCTTTTCATGTAGTCATTGATCGTATTGCTTCTCCAATCCGCCTGCGGCGGATTGGAGGGCTTATGGATCTTGCCAATTGACAAGTTTATCATAACACATCCCACAACACTTTGCAAGGGGTTTGGAACAGCTTGCAGGGTATGCGGAACGGGTTGCAGAGGCGTTGGAATGGATTGCAAAATAGGGGGAATGGCTTGCATTCGGACGGCGAGTCGCCGCTGACAAGATGTTTCCTTTGGCGGCACAGCCGCCAAAGGAAACGGAATCGAAAGGGTTCCATTTGCGGAGTTGAGGGGTGGGGCAAGCTTATGATGCAGCCATCAGATAAATGAAAAAGGACTGCCGCAGCAGTCCCGTGCGGCGGGTCGCCGCCGACGATATTACAACTTTGAAATATGCTCAAACACCTTATCGGTACTCCAGAAATACATATCGTATTTGAAGCGTTCCTTAAAGCCGCAGCGTTCCATCATCTGCATGACATTTTCCTGCACACAGGAGAAGTAGCACATTCTGCCCTCCCTGACGATGCTTTCGCAGTAGTCACGCAGAGCCTCAATGCCCGACATATCTGCAATGGTTACGCCACGCATGGAGAAAATGACATTGTAATTCTCACCCAGTGCCGATATTTTTTCCTCAAGCTTTGCACAGGTACCGAAATACAAAGGCCCCGAAATATACACAACACAAGTTTGTTCCAGCTTTTCCGGATTGGCGTGCTGTTCGTCCAGCTTTTCCGGATCGACCTGTGCAACCGTCACCTGCATATCCGAAACCTTGACAACGAACGCAAATACAGAGAAAATAACGCCGATCAGAATGGCGATCGTCAGATCGAAGATCACCGTTGCCGCCATTGTGATGAGGAACTGCAGCATAGCGGTTTTGATCTTCATATGGAAAATATTCTTGATGGCGTGCCACTCGTTCATACGCCATGCCGTCACGATCAGAACGCCTGCCAGTGCCGAAAGCGGAATCAGGGACATCACACCGCCCAGCACAAACATGGACAGCAGGAGCACTACCGCATGAATGATGGAAACCAGTCTTGTCTGCCCGCCAGATTTGATGGCAACACTGGTTCTTGCTATCGCTGCCGTTGCCGGAACACCGCCGAACAGTGGAATGATCATATTGCCGATACCCTGTGCCACAAGTTCCACATCCGCATGGAGCTTTTCATTCTTCATACGTCCTGCCGACGCACCGCACAGGAGGGATTCGATCAGTCCCAGTGCAGCAATGGAAATAGCAGGTGTGATCAGTCCCGTCAGATCGGACATGGAAATGCCGGAAAATGTCAGTCTATCCTCCAGAAACAGGCTTTTGGGGATCTCTCCCACCTGCGGCACATCAAAGCCGAAAATGGCAGTTGCCGCCGTTGCCAGAATAATGGCAATGAGAGAACCCGGACAGTATTGATTCAGCTTCTTCGGATAGACCGCCATGAACACGATGACTGCCAGACCGATGAGGAATGCCGTCAGATCGAAATGCTGTTCAAGCTGAAAATAGCTCTGCACCTTTTCGATGGTGGTCAAGCCCTCACAGGTCAGCCCTGTCAGGTTGTTGATCTGTCCGAATGCAATGATAATGGCGATACCGCTGGTAAAGCCCGTGATAACGGGCATGGGCAGATACGAAACAAGTCCGCCGAGCTTGAAGATGCCGCAGAGAAGCAGAAGCACACCGGCAAGGAAGCTTGCCATGAGCATCCCCTGCATACCGTACTGGGCAACGAGGGAAACAAGGATGGCAGTCATTGCACCCGTCGGGCCGCTGATCTGGTAGGATGCACCCGACAGTCCCCCGATGAGGATACCTGCGAGGATCGCTGTAACAAGACCTGCGGATGCAGTCGCACCGGAGCTGACGCCGAATGCAAGTGCAAGGGGAAGTGCTACTGCCGCCACAGTGATTCCGGCAAGCAGGTCTTTCGCAAATTTCCCTGCACTGTAGCCCTTGAATTCCCGTACGAGTGACTTGATGTACGCTTTGAAAAGCATAAATTCGCCTTCTTTTCTATAATATTTGCAACTTTATTATTATACTCCCATTGACAAATTTCGTCAATTGACAAAACGACACAACATTAAAATACAAAAAAGTGGAATTTTAGGCAAATTTAAAGGACGGATACTTGCCCGTCCTCTGTCACTGATATAAATCCCTGTAATCCACACGGGTTTCGACCATGTGCTGCTTCTCTGCCCGCTGTGCAAGCTCCTTATCGGAAAATGCATAACGCCAACGTGCATACAATTCCGATTCCGGTTTTGTCGGCAAAGAAATTCCGCCGCTGCAATACGTCTTGTCATACTGAAAATCACGTACAAGACAGAGCTTTCTGCCGTGACTCTCCACACAATACACTGTGCATTCTGCAGAAGTCAGACTCTCATACGCAAGTTGACTGATGAGGGCGGTGGTGGTATAGTGTTCTTCATTGATAAAAAATTCAATTTCCACTGCACAGTGATTCCGATATAGAAACCCCTGACCTTGTGCAATGATTGTTCCTGCGTAGCATTCCCCCTTAGCGAGAATTTGCCATTCCTTATAAAGCGGAATGCCGACAATGCCTAAAATGATCGGAATTGGTATCGACATTTGAATCATAGTATACCAGCCGGAGTCCCTGCCAACAATAATCACTATAAACACCCAGAGTACAGCAAATCCGATCAGCATGACAGCTTTTTGCTCAAAGTTCTGCACAAGAACACCTCCTCCAATCCAATCTGTTTTCATTATACCATATTACCCCTGAATGCACAAGATGATTCGCCGAAATTTGGCAGGAAAAATTGACAAGCCTCCTCCGTTATGCTATAATAATAGGGATAAAACCGCGAGGAAAGGAGCATCCCCATGCTGACAGAACGTCCGACCGAAGAAAGCATCGCCGAGTGGCAGGAGATCCACAGAATCCACCGCCCCCATATGCTGCCGAACAGAAAAACGGGGACTGAACTGATCGCATGGCTGTGCGAGCACTATCCCGTTACGGAGCTGCACGAGCCGGAATTCCTGGACATGGTTTCAGAAAACGTTACGGAGAATGCCCATTCCGCTGAAAAGCTCCCCGAAGGTGTTTCTCCGAAGCCACGGGCATTCCGTATTGAAAACACGGGAACGGGTGCATCCCTCTATGAAACGCAGGAAGATCTCTGGGCGGAATGCCCATTCATTCTTGCAAGCTTTGACGAAGTGACTGGAGAATTCTTCGTGGAAGGCAGCTGCAGTCTCTGGGACGAGCTGTTTGCATACCGTGGGCTGGACGCTGCGGATCTGGAAAACTACTTCCTTGTGGCGGAATACATCAGATGCTGTGAAACATACGGAAAGTGAGGAATCCCCATGAAAATCGAACGTGCAGGAATCCGCGATATTGCAGGCATCAACCGTCTGTTGTATCAGGTGCTGATGGTGCATCACGAAGGCAGACCCGATCTGTTCAAGCCGCACTGCAAGAAATACACGGACGAGGAGCTGACCACACTTTTGCAGGACGACAGCCGCCCCGTGTTCGGTGCATGGGACGAAAGCGGAACGCTTCTGGGCTATGCCTTCTGCATCCTTCAGGAACACAAAAATGACAACGTGCTGACGGACATCCGCACGCTCTACATCGACGACCTCTGCGTGGAGGAAACTGCACGGGGGCAGCACATTGGAACGGCACTTTATCAATATGTGGTTGATTATGCGAGAAAAAACAACTGCTACAACGTGACGCTCAACGTCTGGTGCTGCAACGAGGGGGCAAGGCGATTCTACGAATCACTCGGGATGAAACCCCAGAAAATCGGGATGGAAACAATTCTATAGCAAAAAGGGAACGCCCATAGCAGTGCGTTCCCTTTTTTGATGCTATCCCACAAAAACAATAGACTGTTGAAATGGAGTGGTATTGAAAAAATAAAAACTCCCGACCGCTGTCGGAAGTTTTCATAAAGAGGAAGGTAAAAATGTACAGCTTATTTTTTGAGATTATCTCATCTGCACTGCAAGCTGTTACTCAGAAAAACGAAATCATTTTAACCGGAAGTTTTACTTCCACTGCGTTTAAGTTAAAAGATTTAATTTTTCTACAGCAATTCTTTATCCGGAAAAATCTACCGAGCTATGAGAGGGGGGGCTCTGTAAGTTTTCCACACGATCGGATCAGTGTTTTGCTGTTTTTTATATTTTACACAATTTTACCCCCTGTTTCAATACACAATTATATCTTAAACTAAATATTTATATGCATTTTTTACGCATTCTCCACATATTTCATGAAAACTCCGTTTTTTATGTGAATAAAATGTTAAATGGCAAGTTTTTAAAACAAATACACGATTCCGAAACTCGTTAGTAGGCAGCATTCACGCTTGTCATATTGCCGGCTGTTGTGAAAAGTCCGCAGTCCGTGCCGTTTGCAGTGACATTGAATTCCATGCCCTCTCTGATCTCGGGAGTGGAAACAAAAATCGTATTGAAAGCGGTATCGGATCTTGCATCAAACAGGACGCTTCCGTCCGAAGCAATGACTGCCGCACCACCGCCTGCGATGGAGGGGGTGAGCTTCACAGCAATGGAACGCTGTGTGGAGGTTGCGGCATCGGGCTCTGCCGCACCGCAGCCGATCACATAGACAGAACCGCCCGTCAGCGTAAAGGTAGTCATGCTGAACAGTCCGCTCTTGGTTTCCTTGGGGCCGCCCGTTACATGAATATTTCCTCCGGCAATATGGAGTGTTCCCTTTGACTTCATACCATTCGTTCTGCCGACCACCTTGAGTGTGCCGCCGCTGATAGTAATATCATCATTTGCCATAACACCAGTTTTCACGGCGTTGATATGGATATTGCCGTTCTTGATGACAACGTCGTCGTCACTGGAAATGCCATGTTCCACGGTGCCGTTGACATGGAGCGTACCTGCCCCCTTGATTTCAAGGGTATCGTTGGTGCAGATCGCACCGTCATTCGCAACACTGCCGCCGCTGACGGAATTGACCGTTCCCTCGATGAGCGTGATGGTCAGACGCTTTGCGTCATTGACCATGATGGCAGGGCCTGTGGAATTTGTAATATTCACGCCGTTGAGCTTGAGCTTCACCTTCAGCTTGGTGTTCACATTGATCATACCGTCGGGCAAATTACCGCTGACGATGTAAGTTCCCTCGCCCGTGATATTCACCACGTTGCCGCTGACGGAAACGCCCTCACCCTCACAGCTCATGCTGTTCAGGTCAACGATGCCGGATACCACGTTTTCAGGATCAACGGGAGCTTCCGTTGCAGGTGCCTGTGTGGCAGGAGGTACGGTTTCGGGAGGAGCCGTCTGTTTGGGAGCTTCCGTTGCAGGGACAGTTTCCGCTGTACCGCCGTTCGGAGCTGCGGCTGTATTGCTGGTTTCTGCCTGAGATTCCGTATTCTGCACAGTCGTGGTAGATTCCGCCTGTGTTTCCGTGGCAGCCGTTGTGGCGATCGCAGGTGCGGTTTCCTCACCCTTGACCGTCAGCTCGTCCTCATTGATGGGAGCGTCATCATCGGGTTCATCGGGTTCATTCAGATAATCCTCCGGCTCTGCGTCGTCCTCCTGTGAAGAAACTGCGGAATCCGGCTGCGACATTTCTTCTTTCTGATTTCCGCACGCTGCAGTGCTTCCCAGCATTGCCAGAACTGCCAGCAGGCACATCCATTTTTTCAGATTATTCATACCATTCGATCCTTTCTTTCTGTATTTGCAAAAGCTCTTACTTATGACAAAACGACCGGACAGATTCCCATCCGGTCTTTGTACAGTTTTTTACTTTTCGTAAATCTTATCCTCATAGCGGAACATCGTCAGTGTGATGGTCATGTTGCCGTTGAGGGTTCGCAGTTCATCAATGAATTTCTTCTGCTCGACATTATCCGGAAGCTGAATGCTGTAGATGCAGTCGAACATGGAACCGAAATTCGTAGTCTTGATTCTGCGGAGTCTCCAGCTGGAGGTGTATTTGTTCAGCACGGCATCGAACAGCCCCTCATAATTGAGGTTCTCCGGAATGGTGATCTTCAGCGTCATATCGCTGGACTTGGGTGCTGCATAATTGGTCAGATACAGCACATACATCACAGCCGCAAGCAGTGCAAAGAAGATGAATGCGATTGCAATGTAGCCCTTGCCGCAGATAACGCCGCTTGCCATTGCAAGGAACACATAGCTGACATCCTTGGGGTCAGCAGGAATGCTTCTGAATCGGCAAAGCGTGAATACGCCAGCCAGTGCAAGTCCGCCCGCAGTACTGCTGATGAGCATGAGCAGGATCGCAACGATGGGCGGCAGCATAATTACAGTCAGTGCATAGCTCTGTGCAAAGCCCTCCTTGCGGTGGGTGAACAGATAGAGCAGGCTGATGCCAAAGCCGATGGCGAGGGATGAAATAATACAGATAACAAACTGCAGCGGTGACAAATTCACGATTGAACCCGTCACGGCATCATATGTCAAAATCGAATCAAACATGGATCATACTTCCTTTCTTTTGGCTCTGAACACGGGCTTCATAAAGCTGATTCCGTATATATCTCTGGTAGGCTTTTCCGTATTTGGAAAAGCTGATCTTATAAATTTTAAGCTCTGCAAGCTTCTTGGAAAGCCAGAGGGGCATAGCACCTGTAATCTTCACTTCCATCAGACGCTGGTTGGGTGCAATGATCTGGGCACCGTAGCTCGGCTGTGCGAGGGAAAGGTCATACCTGCGTTCCGTGATCTCACGATCGAGCGTCAAACGAAAATCCCGATCCTCCTTACCGAAAAAGGCTTCCCTCTGGTAACTGATATACTGCTTCGGTGCAACGGGATGCTGACTCAAAAACACATCCATCTCACTGAAGATCTGTTTTTGCAGGTATTTGCTCATATCCACGGGTTTTTTTCGATGCTGCAGATAGGCGTCCGCTTCCGCAAGCGTCATGGTGACACGGCGTTTGGTTACCACACCGCCGATCTTTTTCTTGATCTCCAGAAACACTCTGTCATCCGGCCCTGCGGGAGAAAAATAGCTTCGCAGACGGATTTTCTCCTTGTAATAGGGCTTTTCGATGGATTCACGGATCAGATAATCATCGGGCGTATCATAGTAGATATTGTAAATACCGTATTCCTTGCCGCCGATGCAATACCTGTCAGGTTCCATATACTTATGTATTTCCTCAAGCAATGCTTCATACTGTTCCATATTCAGCATGAACTTAATTTCTTTTCGCTGAAATGTACTGATTGCCATATGTTTGACACCAAAACTTCCGTCCGGATGTCCGCCGCTCCTTTCTGCCATTGTGTTCCATGCAACGCAAATTGCATTGGCAGTTCCCTTTTGTACAAAAGAGAAATCCGCAGGACTCCACTCCACGCCCTGCACACGAAATCTCCAAGCCTTCATGTTTCCTTATATACCCATTATACGGTTGTTATCTTAAAATAAACTTAAAGCTTTGATGACTTCCGAAAGTTTCGCAAACTTTTCGCATACAATATTATGCATTTTCACAAACCTGTCATTTACATTATAGCACACAAACAAGTGTGTGTCAATGTGATACGGACATTTTAATTGGGGTGCCGCCCTATGGGCAGCACCCCGTCACGATGATTCTATGTAAACTCAATTCCAGTAGTCGGTTTTGTGCGGCAGTGCAATATCCTTCGCCAGAAACACCGGTTCTTCCCCTTCCCTGCGTTTCTTTTCGTAATCCTTCAGAGCACGGACCACATACTTGCTCAGGAAAAGGATCACGGGGATATTGATGAGCGTCATGCCGCCCATCAGAACATCGGCGATATTCCAGAGCAGATCCGCATTCAGTCCCGCACCCACAAAAATCACAAGCGATGCAATCACACGATAAACAAGCATGAACTTTTTTCCGGGCACCTTGCCCATCAGATGATTCAGGCACTGATCCACATAATAGAGATTGCCAAGCAGTGTGGTGAATGCAAACAGGATCATCGCCGCAGTGATGAAGATCGGCCCGAATTCGCCGAGTGTTTCACGCAGAGCAGCCTGTATATAGGGAGCACCGGAAAGCTCCGCTGTCGGTTCTACGCCGGAACACATACACATGAATGCCGTTGCACTGCAGATGAGAAGGGTATCAATAAATACGGACAACACCTGCACAAGTCCCTGCTTTACAGGATGGTTGATCTCCGCAGATGCGGAAGCATTGGGAGCAGAACCCACGCCCGCTTCGTTGCTGAACAGACCACGCTTGATGCCGTACATGACGCAGGAACCGCTGAATCCGCCGAAAATCGCCTCAAAATCAAATGCCTCTCTGAAGATCGTAACAAGGACGGAAGGCAGACTTGTGATATTCAGTGCAACGATCACCAACGCCACCAGCACATAGGCAATACCCATGATCGGCACGAGGAATGTCGTTGTCTTAATGATACGGGAACCGCCGCCAATCAGACAGTAGCAGACGATCGCTGCCAGAATCAGTCCGATGATCCACGGAGAATACGTTGCATCATAAAAGCTGTACGCCGAAAATGTGGACTGCAGATTATAGGACGCCAGCATATTGAATCCCAAACCATAGGTCAGGATCAGAAATACAGAAAACACTACTGCCAGCGGACGGTTGTGCAAGGCTGCTTCAATGTAATAAGCAGGGCCGCCGTAACTGCTGTTCGGGCCACGCTTTTTGTAGATCTGTGCAAGTGTGCTTTCCACGAATGCCGACGCACCGCCGATGATGGCGATCAGCCACATCCAGAACACCGAACCGAAACCGCCAAGGCACAGAGCAGTGGACACGCCGACGATATTTCCCGTACCCACTCGTGAGGCAGTGGATACCATCAATGCCTGAAACGACGAAACACCCTTGCCGTCCTCAGGCTTTTCCATCACGGCACGCAGCTGTTCACGCAGCAGCCGGAACTGCACAAATCCCGTTCTGCACGAAAAATAAACACCGCCTGCAATCAGAATAATGATCAGCAGCTTGCTGTAAAGCAAATCGCTGACCGATGATACCAGTTTTTCAAAAGTTTCCATATTCGTCCCCGCTTTCGTCAAGAAATTACTTTAGACATTATACCATGCGTGTCATTTTTTGTCAAGTTAAGCGGATTTTAACACGGAAGATTAATTTTATACCCACTGGGGATGACGCCCATATGGGCGGGATCCCCCACAGAGCTTTCAGGCCGCCTGCGGCGGGCAAGGCGGGTCGGAGCCGTGTTGGTCTGTGTGGCAAAGGGT
>JAZOBK010000102.1:0-3189 GCA_045595985.1 Oscillospiraceae bacterium | reverse complement strand
AAGGTCAGGAGGAAAAAGAAATGGCAGGAAAGAAAAGTGCACGATACAGTGTAGAATTCAAGAAAAGGATCGTAAATCTGCACCAAAACGGCAAAAGCTATGCAGAGATCGAGCAGGAATACGGCGTGTCCCACAGCGCCTTAGCCAAATGGATTAAGCAGTATTCTGTAGTGAAGCTCGATGATGACACTCTCATTACCGCTGAGCAGATCAAAGCTTTGCAAAAGAGAAACGCTCAGTTGGAAGAGGAAAATCTAATCCTAAAAAAGCCATTGCGATATTCACGCCATACTCAGGCAAAGACTAAACGCAGTCCATTCGCTGCGTCATGAGCACGCTGTGACAATACTTTGTCGGGTTCTGAATGTTAATCGAAGTACTTACTACAAATTCCGTAACCGCAAAGATTCTCGCAGAACCGTTGAAAACAGAGAGCTTCGTGCAAAAATCCTTGCACTTTACATCCAAAGTGATAAGCGATTGGGTTCGCAGAAAATGACCGAATGCCTTGCACGGGAATATCGCATTCACATCAGCTGCGGCAGAGTGTACCGCCTGATGAAAACCATGAATTTACCGAAAATGAGCACCTTTAAGCCGCCTAAGCAGAAATCAAATTCCAATGCCGAAGATGGCATTTACCTCAATCGGCTGCAGCAGCAATTCAAGCCGGAAAAGCCGAATATGGCTTGGGTATGCGATTTCACCTATATCAGAGCAGGCGGTCGATTTTATTATCTTTGTGCGATCATGGATCTGTTTTCACGCAGGATCATAGCCTTTCGTCTGTCTGCCCAAATCAACACCGACCTTGCCATTGCAACGCTGGAGGATGCCATTCGGGCACGAGGTGTATCTTCCGGCGTGATATTTCACACGGATCGGGGCAGTCAGTTTACGGCAAAGAAGTTCCGGCAGTATCTGGATCAGCATGATATGATCCAGTCGTTTTCTGCGAAAGGCTATCCTTACGATAATGCTGTGATGGAATGTTTTTTCAGATATCTCAAGCACGAGGAAACGGATCGACGTTCCTATAGCTCATTACCAGAGCTGCGAGACGCTTTGTTCCGCTACATTCATGGTTTCTATAATTCCATGCGTCCACACTCTCATAACAATGGGCTCCCGCCTATTGCTGCTGAAGATCTTGTTACTTAGTTCTCCTCTTTTTATTGTCTACTTTATTGACATTGGACCACCTTAAAGCTATTGAATACTTCGATAAGCCCTGATGTATGATCTTGATCTGGATGAGATACTACAACCGCATCTATGACTTTTTCAGATTCATCAACATCTGCAAAACAGTACTTATTCAAATGATCAACCATTTCTTCACCATGTACTTTAAACCCTCCATCATAAATACAGATCTTATATGTATTATTTTCTTTCCATCGCAACACAATAGCATCAGCATCCTGTTTTGCTTTTGTGCTTTTTACTCCGATAAAATCTATTTCGTAGCCCATAACTCCTCCTATGTAAAATCACAAAATATGGCAATCCAAAGATAGTTTTAATTTTATTATATCACATCATCCGAGTTTATGCCGAAAAATGTTGTGAACGTGGATTTTTTTGTTGTGAACGTTAATTTAACATATTATTTTCAGAATTCCATATTTGATCGGTGCAACTAGAACATCCGCTAGATCTGAATTTATTGCGCCAACCTCGAACTTCAACCTGAAATCCAAACCGTCCCGATTGGTTCGGAACGGTTTGCACAGTTTGACATCAGCTTCCAAAATTCTGATAGTAAAAACTATTCAGAAATTAACAATGTAAAACTTTAAATTACTATTTATGTCTTGCATCCATACAGCATATGAATCATACTTCCATTATACGATCACACCATGCTCATACCCTCATCGGGTTCTACGTCCATCTCCTCGGCATAGCAGATTTCCACATATTCTCCAAGAATGTTCAAAGCCTCGGAATAACTTCCGGATGCTGTAACTCTGCTCTGCATTTCCTTCGCTTGATCTCTCATACCATTCTCACGGAGCGTCCTGCTTGCCATGCCAATTAAGCAGAAAATATTGCCTTCTGCACCAATCAGTGGGCACTTCGGTTTCTCACTCATTACTGTAATACTCCTCCATCATCCTGCAGTATTCCTTCTCCTCGCATTCAATATAATCCTTGACGAGCTGTTCTGCCTCGTGAATATCGTTTGCGAGAATCTCATAGCCAACAGCAATGGAGAAAGTGTCAATCTCCACCTTTTCCGCATCGCTGTCGAATACCTCCACAGTAAATCCATCACACTGCACCTCTCTGCCATCCTTATCAGTTCTGGTCAGCGTGGCAGGTGTCATCTTCACATAAAATCCTTTGTACAGCATCATATCACTCCATTCTCAATTGCATATCGTCTGTTTCTTCCATATCTTCTTCAAATTCCTCATCTTCCTCCTGTTCCTGATGCTGTACATGGTACACCGCACGTTCAAGGGCAGCTCTCAGATACGAGGTATCCATACCGTTGGCTTCATAGCCCTTTTTGATGCCGTTGTAGTATGTCGGACTCGGCGGAGCGATTTCACCGCAATTCATGAGATACGCCATACCTTCACGGATTTTGCCGTCAACCTCCACTTCAAAAAGTTCCTTGCGGTACATCCGAGGGAATCCCTCGTAACGATCAAGGCTGAGTTCATCTCTCTGGTCAATCTCCCAGAGCAGAACAGGAACCTCTGCACCTTCCTTCGGAACAATGGTTGCCACACCTCTGAATTCCAGTTCATAGTCAGGAATCATCCTCGTTCCCACAACCTTGGAGTTGGGACAACGATATGCCATCTGCTCCAGATTGATGTTACTGCCATAGGCAATATATAAGCGTTTGTATTTCATAGTGGTTTTCCTTTCTTTACATCGTCATGCAGATTTCTTCAGTTTCTTCAAAATCGTCACAATCGCTCACAGCGGCTTCCAAGTTTTCATCGGGTGTTTCCCCGACTTCTTCTCGAACCTCGCTTACAGGCTCGACACGCTCGTCACAGGGCGGTTCATTCCGCAGCTCCTGTTCACGGGTAGCAATTCGTTCCTGCCTGTGCCTTTCACGCTGTGCAACGCCATCTTCGGGATGCCTCCATGCTATATCTCCCGTCAGATGCTTCAGCAAATGAGTTCTGCAGTTCTTGTATTCATCGCCGATCAGTCCAAGGTTCA
>JAZOBK010000101.1:0-15095 GCA_045595985.1 Oscillospiraceae bacterium | reverse complement strand
ACCCCCCGCCAAAGGCGGGGGATCAGCTCAAGAGGTTAGTTTTTGGATGGTTTCAGGGCGATGCAGATGCATCGCTCTCTTTTATATTGCGTCCGCAATCTCTGCCCCCGTATAATAATACGCAAGAATTTCCCGATAGGTCTTGCCCTCTTTTGCCATGGCGTTGGCTCCGTACTGGCTCATGCCCACATTATGCCCGTATCCCTTTGTGGTGAATGAAAATTCCCCGTCGGCGAATTTCACCGTGAATGCCGCCGACCGCAGCGAAAACAAACTCCTCAGCTCCTGCCCCGTGAAAATGCTGCTGCCTGCACGAATCTGGAGAACCGTTCCTGATTCTGTCACTTCGGGGACGGAAAACCATTTCTCCGCATCCCCCGAAAGCATCAGCCCCGCCCTTGCATCCTCAAGACGTTTTTTTACCTCATCCTGCGAAAATACCGCTGTTTCCTCATAGCGTGGTGCCTGCAGATCGCTGCTGCTGTCCACGGGTACAAGGTATGCAGTGTGCGTGCCCCAGACATATTCTGCACTCTCCGTCTTTCCGCTGGACATGGCATGGAATGCTGCAATGATGGGCTGATCGAGATAGGTGAGGATCTCCGGCAGCACGGCATCCACCGCTGCGGAAACCTTGGCATAGTATGTATCATAATGCTCACCGTAAACCTCCCGTATCTCGGCATTCGTGTAAAACGCCTGATACTTGCTGCTGTCGTCGGAGAAATACGCACCCTTGAGGGATTTGTCCGTTCCGTTTTGTGCAAGCAGTGCAAGACGGTGTGCATAGGTGTGTGCGGCGACCGCCTGTGCCTTGAGAGCTTCCGGTTCAAAGCTTGCGGGTATTTCCGCACAGACCGCCCCGATGACATAGTCACGGACGGAAATTTCCGTCACCTCGCCCGTTTCCGTGTCGAGCACGGGGTATGTGCCAAGATCGGCTGTCTGTTCCGTCGGGGATGGCTGCGTTGGGGCGGTTTCTGCCGATTCCATGGTGAATTCCACGATTTCCGGCAGTTCCGCCGTGTTCTCATCCCTGCCCTTTGCAGCAAGTGCGGGAACCATGGGCAATGCCGTGAGCAGCAGGCAGTAGGCAATGCCCGTCAGAATGCGTTTTTTCATAATTTCCCTTCTTTCATCATATACAAACATCGATGGGGCGAATTTGCGTGTAATTTACCCGAAATTTTGTTTCACGCAGATGTACTGAGATTATGCGGTACTGCCCTTGACTTACAGCCAAAAAAATGCTATAATAATAGATAAACGAATCGAAAGAGTGAATTACAGGAGGTACTGTATATGTATAGTTTTCTTTCCAATTCCGATATGTCCAGTTTATGCGATGAGCTGAGGGATCATTCCGCCATCGACCAGAATTTATATCAGAAATTCCACGTCAAGCGAGGTCTGCGTCGCAGCGACGGCACGGGTGTGCTTGCAGGCATTACCAATATCTGCAACGTACACGGCTATGTTGTCAACGAGGGCGAAATGGAACCCATCCCCGGCGAGCTGATCTACCGCGGCTACAACATCTACGATCTGGTACATAACGCCGAAAAGGAAAACCGCTACGGCTTCGAAGAAACCGCTTACCTGCTGATGTTGGGCAAGCTCCCCACAGCGGAGGATCTGGAGTCGTTCAACCAATATCTGTCCATGCACCGTGCACTTCCCTCGGGATTTATCGTGGATATGATGATGAAAGCCCCCTCCCGCAACATCATGAACAAGCTCGCACGCTCCATCCTGTCCCTGTATTCCTACTATGATAACACCTGCGAGGATACTTCCCTCGAAAACGAAATGACGACCGCCCTCAACCTGCTTGCAAAGCTCCCCATCATCATGGTAACAGCTTATCAGGTAAAGCGTAAGCATTTCGATAATCAGACGCTGTACATCCATCCGCTGCGTAATGACGAGAGCACGGCGGAAACCATTCTTTCCCTGCTCCGTCCCGACAGAGAATACACAAAGGAAGAAGCACAGCTTCTCGACTGCCTGCTCATGCTCCATGCAGAGCATGGCGGCGGCAACAACTCCACATTTACCTGCCGTGTGCTGACTTCCTCCGGAACTGACGCATATTCGGCGTATTCCTCCGCTATCTGCTCCCTCAAGGGCCCGAAGCACGGCGGTGCGAACATTAAGGTTTCCGCAATGCTGGAGGACGCCAAGGCAAATATCAAGCACTGGGACAACGAAGGCGAGGTTGCCGATTATGTCCGCAAGGTGCTCCGCCGTGAGGCGTGCGACCACAGCGGTCTGGTCTACGGTATGGGGCATGCGGTTTACACGCTTTCCGACCCCCGTGCGGTCATTCTGAAGAAAAAGGCGTTCAAGCTTGCCGAAGGCAAGGAGATCGAAGCGGAATTCCACCTGCTCGATACCATCGAACGCATGACGCCCATCCTCATGAAGGAGGAGCGTGGCATTGAAAAAACAGTTTGTGCAAATGTGGATATGTACTCCGGTCTCGTTTACCGTATGCTGGAAATTCCGCAGGATCTGTACACCCCGCTGTTTGCGGTTTCCCGTATGGCGGGCTGGTCTGCACATCGTATGGAAGAACTGCTGACGGGCAAGCGTATCATCCGTCCGGCATATAAGGCACTTCCCAAGAAGAAGACCTATGTGCCGATTGCAGAACGCTGATGATAATGAAGAAAAAATCCCTGCTTTGTTTTTTTTCCGTGCTTGCGGCATTCTGCCTGTGCGGCTGCTCCATCGGCATCAACGTGGATACCATGCTTACTCCGCCCAAGCTCAGCGGTGAACAGGAACAGATCTATCAGGCTCTGCGTGATACCACAGGTTCCGCCATCAGTCTGAAATACCCCAAAAGCGGCAGCTATCTTTCCGCCTTTCTGGTGGTGGATATTGACGGCGACAGCCTGAACGAGGCAATCGTATTCTACGAAAAAACCGGTGTTGCCAATGCAGGCAGCGGTCTGCGAATCAACGTCCTCGACAGCATCGACGGCGTGTGGAAATCCGTCTGCGACCGCAGTGCGGAGGGTTCGGAGATCGAAAAGGTGGTCATTTCAAAGCTCGGCGACAATGAACGCATGAACGTGATCGTCGGCTACAGCACCGCCAACCAGTCAGAGAAGTTTGTTTCCGTCTATTCCTATGAGGACGGCTATCTCGACCTTACCTTTTCCAAAAACTACGCATTGTTCGATGTCGGGAAATCCCGTGAATCCGAAAATCCCGACCTGATCCTGCTTTCCCCCGCCACGACGGCACAGCCGCAGGCATCGGCAGCGGTCTACCAGCTGGATGCGGAAGGTAAGTACCACGAGTATATCTGCCAGTTCAAGGACAGCTACACGGATTTCAGCCAGCTGATTTACGGACGTCTGCCGGACAATGGCGTGGCACTCTATGTGGACGCGGCAACCGGTACGGCGACCGGTGCGGCAGGTCTGCAGACGGAGATCCTCTCCTTTGACGGCAGCCGACTCCAGAATCTGCTTGAGCTGCTTGGCAGAAGTGCCAAGGACACGGTTCGTCCTGCGGGACTTTACAGCCGTGACATCGACAACGACAACATTCCGGAAATCCCTGTGCAGCGTGTGTTTAAGGGATACGAAGAAATGGCAGAGTCCGAACAGATCCTGCGGACGGACTGGCTGATGATGCAGGATGGTCTGCTCTGCAGCGAATACAGCAGCTATTTCAGCTCCAACGACGGCTATACCTTCATGCTGCCATCCAAATGGCGTGGAAAGGCAACGGTTGTCAACGACGCTTCTGCCGATGAAGTGCAGATCAGACTCTTTAACGGCAGCTGGGATGAGGAAAATCCCGTGCTGCTGCGGATCCACATTTCCGAGGATGAGGCGGATATTAAGGAATATCTGGCGGATGGCTTCCGGCTGATCCATACCAAAGGTATGGCAGCTTATCTGATGAAATCAGAACCGGTGGAGGGTATGGAGGTTTCCGCTGCGGAACTCCTGCTCTGCTTCCACTTCCTGAACGGCTAACCCCTATTCTGATATGACGGAGGAACAAGGAACGATGAAACGAATTTTAGTATGTGAAGATGAAGACGTCATCCGTGATTTTGTCGTCATTAACCTCAAACGTGCCGGCTATGACGTAACGGATGTCAACTGCGGTGAAAGTGCATTGCAGAAATTTGACGACGAAAACGGCAATTTTGACATTGTATTGCTGGATATTATGATGCCCGGCATTGACGGATTCACCGTCTGCAAGAAGCTGCGTGAAAAAAGCTCCACGCTCGGCATCATCATGCTCACGGCAAGAACACAGGAAATGGATAAGGTCAGCGGTCTGATGATCGGTGCGGATGATTATATCACCAAGCCCTTCTCTCCGTCAGAGCTGACTGCCCGTGTGGACGCTATTTACCGCCGTGTCTGCATGAGCTTCATCCATGACGAAAAGAGTCCGGTGATCGAATCCGGCCCCTTTACACTGAATCTGAAAAGCCGCACCGTTTCCAAAAACGGACAGCTCATCGACCTGACGCAGGTGGAATACCAGATTCTCGAATACTTTATGAATAACAAAAACACTGCCCTCGACCGTGCAAGCATTCTCAACCACATCTGGGGCGAGAATTACTACGGCGATTATAAGATTGTGGATGTCAACATCCGTCGAATCCGTCTGAAGATCGAGGACGAACCCTCAAATCCCCAGTATATCGTCACCATCTGGGGCTATGGTTACAAGTGGAATGACAAGGCATAAAAAAGACGAAAAACAGGGAAAAAGATTGTTTTCCCATACCGACAAGCCGCAGCGGAAGCGTTCCATCACCAAACGCTGGATTACAAACAATCTGGGCGTTGTCATCCTCATCATTCTGGTTGTGGAGCTTGCCTTTGTGTATGCCATCCAGACGTTCTATTATTCCAGTGCAAGACAGACGCTGACTTCGGAGCTGACCTCGGTGGTCAATATTCTCAGCCGTTATGCACAGGATTCCGGCACGAATCTCTCCTCGGAAATGCGAAACACGCTTGAGAGCTTCTCTGCCAAGGAAAAAATGGAACTGATGGCGGTCAATTCCAAAGGCCGTGTGGTGCTGACTTCCTCGGGATTCTCTCCCGCTGCCGACCTTGCCATGCCCGACTATGACAACGTCATGGACGGCGGTGACGGCTACTGGATCGGCAAAGCGGAAAACGGTGAGAAAATTATGGCACTCAGTGCCAATATCTCCGCATTCAGTTCGGAATACAGTGCGGTGCGTGTGGTGGTTTCCCTCACGCAGCTCGATGAAAGCATCGGTGCGATTACACTGGCTGCCACCATTGTCTGCATTGCCATTCTGCTGCTGCTCGTCCTGACGGGCATTTACTTCATGGGTTCGATCATCCGCCCCATCACGCAGCTGAGCAGCACGGCGGGAAAATTCGCAAAGGGCGATTTCTCATTCCGTATCCGATACCCCGGCAACGACGAGATCGGCGATCTGGTTGAGGCGATCAACCACATGGCGGATGAGCTTTCCAATGCGGAGGCGATGAAGAACGAATTCATTTCGTCCGTGTCCCATGAACTGCGTACTCCCCTGACTGCCATCAAGGGCTGGGCAGAAACGATCTATATGGAAAACGATCCCGATACCATCCACAAGGGGATGGGCGTTATTATCAACGAAACAGAGCGTCTTTCCCGTATGGTGGAGGAGCTGCTGGACTTCTCCAGAATGCAGAGCGGTCACTTCACCCTGCAGCAGAGTACCATGGACATCCTTGCCGAGCTTGGTGATGCGGTGCTGATCTATCAGGATAAGGCGGCAAGAGAGCAGATCGAAATTTCCTACGATGAGCCTGAAATGCTGCCGTTTGTCTACGGCGACAAGAACCGCATCCGTCAGGTGTTCATCAACATCATCGACAACGCCATCAAGTATTCCAATGCCGGCGGCAAGGTGAGCATCCGTGCATTAGAAAAGGACGGTAAGATCTTCGTCGAGGTGCAGGATACGGGCTGCGGCATCAAGGAATCGGATCTGCCCAAGATCAAGACAAAATTCTACAAAGCAAACCACACCCGCAGAGGCTCCGGCATCGGACTTGCCGTTGCGGATGAGATCATAACCGCACATGGCGGTAAATTGGAAATTCAGAGCAAGGAATCCGAGGGTACGAAGGTCACCATCATTCTCCCGCCCGAGGATCGTTCGGAAAGGGATGCATAATATGGACGAAAAACAGCAGGAATCCTGCCCCGTACGCCGCACTAAGATCGGCGGTCAGGCACTCATCGAGGGTGTTATGATGAAAGGCCCGCACAAGGGGGCAATGGCGTGCCGACTTCCCGACGGTACGATTGATCTGGAAACATGGGACATTGACAGCAAGAAAAAACCGTGGTATCGGAAGACTCCGTTCATCCGCGGCGTTTACAGCTTTTTCATCTCCATGAAGGAGGGCTACAGCTGCCTGATGAAATCCGCCGAGAAGCAGATGACAGAGGAGGAGCTTGCCGCAGAGGAAGAACAGTCCAAATTCGAAAAATGGCTCGAAGAAAAATGCGGTGAAAAGCTCGTCAACGGTATTATGGTTGCCGGTATGGTGCTGGGTATGGTCATGGCGATCGCACTGTTCTTCTTCCTGCCGAAATGGATCGTGGCTCTCATAAAGCCCCTGACTGCAAACCGCTTCATCCAGTCCTTTGCCGAAGGAATCGTGAAAATCGTTGTATTCATCGCCTATATGGCACTGACGGGACTGATGAAGGATATCCGCCGCACCTACGAATACCACGGTGCGGAACATAAGACCATCGCCTGTCTGGAAGCAGGACTTCCGCTGACAGTCGAAAATGTCAGAAAGCAGATCCGTCTGCACCCGAGATGCGGTACAAGCTTTATTTTCCTCGTGCTGTTCATCAATATCCTTGCCATGTGTCTGGTGCCCTTTACCATTCCGTGGCAGAGGTTTCTCTGCAGCATCTGTCTTTTGCCCCTTACCATGGGTATTTCATTTGAGAGCATCCAGTTTGCAGGCAGAAGCAGTGGATTCATAGCAAAATTCCTCTCATGGCCGGGACTGCAGATCCAGAAAATTACCACCAGAGAACCGGATGACAAGCAGATCGAGGTTGCCATTGCAGCAATGCAGCCATGCATTCCGGATGATCCGGAGGATGACAAGTGGTAAGCCCGAAGGAATTCTATCAGAAAATCACAGCAGAACTCAATGCCGCCGGCATTCCCGATGCGGCATTCGATGCACGCTGTATGCTTGAACAGGTCACGGAACGCCCCTTCCACCTGCTGATGCAGGAGGATTCCCTGTCCGATGACGCTCAAAGCCGTATCCAAGAGATGGCGGCAAGCCGCAGAAACGGTCAGCCCCTCCAGTATCTGCTCGGCGAGTGGGAATTTTACGGAATGCGGCTGTTTGTGGACGAGGGAGTTCTCATCCCCCGTCCCGATACAGAAACGCTCGTGGACACGATTCTGGAATGCTGTCAAAAACACAACGCACCGCAGATCATTGACCTTTGCAGCGGCAGCGGATGCATTGCACTGGCACTGCAGGAGAATCTGCCCAAGGCTCATGTGCGTGCGGCAGAGTGGAGCGAACAGGCACTTGCGTATCTCCGAAAAAATGCCGCTTATCACGATTCAAACGTGGAAATTTTCCATGCGGACGTGCTGGACGCACAGTGGGCGGAACAGTTTCGGGAGCTGGATTTCGTCGTGAGCAATCCCCCGTACCTGACGCCGGAGGATATGCAGAATCTCCAGACGGAGGTGCGGCATGAGCCGCAAATGGCTCTGCTGGGCGGCGATGACGGTCTGCGATTCTATCGTGAGATCACAAAGATATGGAAGCATTCACTCAAAAACGGCGGTATGCTCGCTTTTGAAGTGGGAATCGGACAGTCGGACGCTGTCCGAAAAATACTGGAAGAACATCAGTTCACCGATATTCGGATCATTCCCGATCTTGCCGGTATTGAACGGGTGGTTACGGGACGGAAAAATTTTTAGAACGATACATTCTGAACAACTGGTGTGATATGATGATACTGTAAGGTAAACACAGGGGGAACTCTGTGATCCGAATATCACACATATGGAGGGTTATTATGGCAAAGGCTAAAGCAGATGTAAAGAAGAAGAAATCCGGCGTATATCAGGCACCTGCCACGACGGAAGAAAAGAAAAAGGCACTTGAACACGCACTTTCCATGATTGAAAAGACCTATGGTGCGGGTGCGATCATGCGTCTTGGTCAGCAGAAGAAGATGAATATCGAGAGCATCCCCACGGGTTCCATGACGCTCGATCTGGCACTCGGTGTCGGCGGCGTTCCGAGAGGAAGAATCGTGGAGCTGTACGGCCCCGAAAGCTCCGGTAAGACCACGGTTGCTCTGCACATCATTGCAGAAGCACAGAAAATGGGCGGCGAAGCCGCATTCATTGACGTGGAACACGCCCTCGATCCGAAGTACGCAAAGGCACTGGGCGTTGACATCGACAATCTGCTGGTGGCTCAGCCCGACAGCGGCGAACAGGCTCTGGAAATCGCAGAGGCTTTGGTTCGTTCCGGTGCGATCGACGTACTTGTCGTGGACTCCGTTGCCGCAATGACGACAAAGGCAGAAATCGACGGCGAAATGGGCGACAACCATGTCGGTCAGCTCGCAAGACTTATGTCTCAGGCAATGAGAAAGCTCACATCCGTCGTTTCCAAGACGGGCTGTGTTGCCATTTTCATCAACCAGATCCGTGAGAAGATCGGCGTGATGTACGGCAATCCCGAAACCACACCCGGCGGCCGTGCACTCAAATTCTACGCAACCGTCCGCATGGATGTCCGCAAGGGCGAAACCCTCAAGGAGGGCGGCGTGCCGATCGGCAACCGCATGAAGGTGAAGATTGTCAAGAATAAGGTAGCTCCGCCGTTCCGTGAATGCGAATTCGACAACATCTACGGCAAGGGTATTTCCCGTGACGGTGAGGTGCTCGATCTTGCGGTGGATCTGGAGATCATCAAAAAGAGCGGCTCCTGGTTCAGCTATAACGGACAGAAGCTCGGTCAGGGACGTGACAACGTCAAGCAGTACCTGCTGGATAACGACGACTTCCGCAAGGAAGTGGAGGCAAAGATCCTCGAACATATCGAGGAGATCGACCTCAGTTCCGAGGAATCCGACGAGGACCAGGGTGCACAGGACGCAAAGGCTGTTCTGGATACAGTCGAGGATGTTCCGTCGGTATCCTCCGCAGTCAGCGAGGATATTGACGCTGATGATGATTTTGAAGAATTTGATCCGACTGAATAATGCGTGATTTCACTGCAATGTGCCTTTTGCACTCCGTACAAAAGGCACAAAGCTTTTGGAAAAGTTGATAAGGGTGGAGCACGATACAACCATGGAAATGAAAGAAACCATGAAGATCACAGAAATTCAGAAACAAAAAACCTTCTACGCCGTTTCGACAGAAGGCGGTGCATACGAAATTGACGGTGAACTGCTCCGACGCTATCAGCTGCAGGAGGGCATGGAGATCGACGCTGAAACACTTGCCGAACTGCACACGAAATCCCGATTTCGCCGTGCCTACCACCGTGCCTGCTACCTTCTGGATGAACGGGATTATTCGTACAGCATGATGTACCAGAAGCTGATGCGTACCTATCAGGACAGGGAGCTTTGCAGTTCCGTCATGGAACAGCTTGTGCAGTGCGGTAGCATCAACGACCGCCGCTATGCCGCAAGGCTTGCGGAATATCTTGTGGAAACCAAGAAATATGGGATTTTCCGTGCAAGGCAGGAAATGCTTCGCCGCGGACTGGAGAAGCATCTCATTGAGGATTCCCTTGAACCGTTTGAAACATCCGCCGAGGAGAATATTCCCGCGGTGCTGGAGAAAAAATATGCTCGTTACCTTATAGATCCCAAGGATTGGAAAGCCCGCGAAAAGGTGGTTGCGGGCATGGCTCGTCTGGGATATGATTATCGCTCGGTGAAGGATGCGATCGAGGATTATTTTGCGGATTGGGAGGAGGACGAGGACTGAGGGGGATTCTTCGCTCTGATCTTCTGTCAAAAAATAATGCATTTGCAATTTTAGCGTTTTACCATTGCCCCCAATGGGGGCAATGGTAAAACGGCATGGGATTCCAAAGGGATGATATCCCTTTGGCGGTGGTCAGGGGGCAGAGCCCCCTGTCAGTTTTGTTTTTACTACCAATAAGGAGGTAACCCTATGCCTATCAAAGTCGGGATGGTATCCTTAGGATGCAGCAAAAATCTCGTAGATTCGGAGCGAATGCTCCACAAGCTCCGTGCACACGGCTATGAGCTGGTGACGGAATTCGGTGAATCCGACGTTGCGGTGGTCAACACCTGCGGATTCATCCAGTCCGCAAAGGAGGAAGCGATCGAAACCATCCTCGAAATTGCCAGACTCAAGGCAGAGGGTACGGTCAAAAAGCTCATCATGACGGGATGCCTGACGGAACGCTATCAAAAAGAATGTGCCGAGGAATTTCCCGAGGCTGACGCAGTTATCGGCATCGGCGACAACAAGGACATTGTCGATATTCTCGACCGTGTGCTGAAGGGGGAACGTGTGGTGCAGTTTGCTCCCAAACGGGATGCGGAGCTGACGGGCGACCGTATCATTTCCACGCTGCCGTTCTTCTCCTACCTCAAGATCGCCGAGGGGTGCAGTAACTGCTGTACCTACTGTGCAATCCCCATGATCCGTGGGGGATTCCGCAGTGTTCCCATGGAGGAACTGCTTGCGGAGGCACAGAAGCTCGCCGACTGCGGCGTGACGGAACTGAACGTCATTGCACAGGATACCACACGCTACGGCGAGGATCTGTACGGCGAAAGCCGCCTGCCGCAGCTCCTGACAGAGCTTTGCAGAATTGACGGACTGCACTGGATCCGTGTGCTGTACTGCTACCCCGAACGCATCACCGATGAACTGATGGACGTGATGGCTCGTGAGAAAAAAATTGTCAAGTACATTGATATGCCCATTCAGCACTGCGACGATACCATTCTCAAACGTATGAACCGCAAAAGCACCGAAGCACAGATTCGGGAGGTTGTAGCAAAAATGCGTGAAAAAATGCCCGACATTACCATTCGCACCACGCTCATTACGGGCTTTCCGGGTGAAACAGAGGAACAGTTTGACCGCCTTGCGGAATTCGTGCAGGACATGAAATTCGACCGTCTTGGCTGCTTTGCATACTCGCAGGAGGATGGTACAAAGGCAGCGGATTTCCCCGATCAGGTGGATGAGGACGTCAGAGCACACCGTGCGGACATCATCATGGGACAGCAGATGGAGATCAGTGCACAGAACAACCAGAAGCAGCTTGGCACGGTGAAAACCGCTGTTGTGGAAGGCTTTGACAAATGGGCGGAGTGTTATTTCGGAAGAACCGAGGCGGATGCACCCGACATTGACGGCAAGGTATTCTTCAGCTCCGAAAAGCCGCTGAAAATGGGTGAATTTGTAAAAATCCGCATTATAGATACACTTGACTACGATTTGCTTGGGGAGGTATGCGACGATGAATCTGCCGAATAAACTGACGCTTTTGCGTATTCTGCTTGTACCCGTATTTTTGGTGTTCATGTATGTGCCGATGCCCATGCAGTACACGTTTGCACTGGTCATTTTTGCGGCGGCGTCCATCACGGACGCACTGGACGGACAGATCGCCAGAAAACATAATCTGATCACAACATTCGGAAAATTCGCCGATCCCCTTGCCGACAAGGTGCTGGTTCTGGCGGCACTGGCGGCGTTTGCGGATGTGGAGGAAGTTCCCGTGAACGGCATTGTGATCATTATCGTTGCGGCTCGTGAATTTCTGGTGTCCGGTCTGCGGCTTGTCACAGCGGAAAAGGGTGTTGTGGTTGCCGCAGGCATCTGGGGCAAGCTGAAAACCGCATTCACGATGGCTGCGATCGTGGTGATCCTGCTCACGCTGGTGCTTGCCGTGGATTTCGGTATTCTCTCGGCGGATGCGGAGTTCGTTCTGTATGTGGTAAACCTCGTGCTCGTGTGGATCTCCGTCCTGCTGACGGTGATCTCCGGCTGGGTGTATCTCAAGGGATACTGGAAGTATATTGATATGAAATAAGGAAAAGCCCGAATCCTTGGATTCTTGGTGGGATTCCCCAAAAACTATCATTTCTCTTACTCTCCCCCTGCCTTTGGCAGGGGGAGAATACATGAAATCATTTTTCAAAAAGCAAAGCCCGAATCGTGAGGATTCGGGCTTTTTGTATGTTATTTTATCGGAAGCTTCTCAACCAGCTTCACAAGATATTTCAGAATGCTCAATGCATCCGCAGAGGATGGCTTGCCGTCAAGGTCAACGTCGGCATTTGCCTTGCCTTCCTTGCTCAGTTCGCCGCTGCCCAGAAGATTTCTGTTCAGCACGATCACGTCCAGAATATCGACCTTGCCGTTACAGTCCGCATCACCGTATACCACATCATCGGAGGGCTTGGTTGTCGGTTCATCCGGCTCGGTGGGCTTGGTCGTGGGCTGTGTTGTACCGTCGGAAATCTTTCCGTACACAATGCCGCAGCCAACGGTGGACATATACATGGTACCGTACTCGTTCATATCGCCAACAATGAAATTGCCGTTGCCCGTGCCGCCGTAGAGATGCTCGGAATTGATCAGCACCCATGTCTTGCCCGCATCGTCGGAACGGTAAATACCCTCGGCGTCACCCTCGGCAGGCTTGCCGTACATATACAGGGCATTCACATCGCCCGCCTTCTTCGGTGCACCGTAACCAACGGTCTTGCAGTAGAATACATCCAGCTTTTCCAGATCCTTGCCGCCGTTCGTTGCACGGTACATACCGTTCCAGCCTGCACCCAGAATCAGATCATCCTCACCAAGGTACGCAATTCTTGCCGCACTGTCGCACTGGTCATACATACAAACATCAGTTGCCGTAAAGGTCTTGCCGTAGTCCTCGCTCACGCACAGTACATACTTTGCATCGGACATATCGGGTTCATCCTTGGAATAGTGCCATGAGGAATTGAAATAAGTAGCATATGCATAAACCACGTTGGGCTTGTTCGGTTCTACCAGCATATAGGTGGACTTGGAGCCGTATGCACTCGGAATTCCCTCACAGGGCGTCCATGTCTTGCCGAGATCATCGGAATAGCTCACGCCGCCGTCATCCTTGTTGGACTTGAAGATGCGGTATTTGCCTTCCTTCAGCTCGGTGATGGCTGCCTTGCCGCCGCCGGTCATATTTTCCATTTTCGTCCATGTCTTGCCGCCGTCAAGCGTATAGTAGCCGCCTGCCTGGTTTTCAGAAATACGCACCATCACATCGGTGTTCTGCGGGCAGTATGCAATTGCACCCGTGGAACCCATGTTCGGATAGTGCTGCTCACCGGGCTCATAAACGCTGGTATGCTTGAAACCGTCATAGTCGCCGATTGCGGAGAATTCATCGCCGCCGGGAACACTGATGAAATCGAGGCAAACGACTTCCTCAATACCATCGGGGTGGAAGTAGTAAACGGGAATGTCATCCCATACATTATCACACGCAAATACGCCGTTACCGGAAACCAGCAGCATTCTGTTGCTGTCCCTCGGATCCAGAACGACCGCACCGCACCAGTGGATCGCCTTGTTGCGGATCCAGCTGTAGCCGGAATCCTGCAGGTAATCCGCCTGCAGAGGGCCGCCCCATGAAGTGGCATTGCCGGGCGTCATCGGTGTCCATGTTTCGCCGCCGTCGTTGGAACGGTAGAACTGGTCGCCCCAGCATACCGTGTCGGTTTCCCATGCATCCTCCGTCCAGAGCTGGGATGACCATACGCCGCAGGTTGTTGCCACGAGCATATTGGCGTCCTTCGGGTCGCTCACGCAGCCGCCGAAGCTGTTGCCCGTGGGAGAAATATCCGTAACCTTGCCGCTCTTTGTGTCATACTTATAAACGCCGCCACCCGTGCCGTTGAACATCAGACCGCCTACGTAGCTGATCAGCAGGTTGCCGTCAGCGTCCTTGTTGATTCTTGACGGGAATGCATCCGTGGGCAGATCCGCACTCAGGGGCTTCCAGTTGTCCTTGCCGACATCTGCTACATACATATTTGCACCGATGGTATTATCGGAAACACCCACATACACCTTGCCGTCCTCAATGGCGATCGTGCCGATGCCGTTTACGCTGACATAATCCGTACCAACCGTTGTCTTTTCAATAGTTTCCGTCCATGTCGGCCACTTGACTTCATTTGTGAACAGACCAAGATCATTGAAGCTGTCCACATAGCCCCACGTTTCGCCGCCGTCCTCACTCATGATCAGACCGTCCGTATCGCCGCCGCAGTAAATGATATTGGGATTATCGGGATCGACAGCAATGGACTCACCGCACTGTCTGCCGTAGCCGTTGCCGTGTACCTTGATCAGGTCGGTTACGTCATATTCCGTGAAGCTCTCGCCGCCGTCGGTGGACTTGAACACGGCTGTTCTCTCGCTGCTGAAATACGCACAGCCTGCCAGCAGATAAATGGTGTCATCATCCGTCGGATCAATGCACAGGGCGTCAATACTCAGAAAACCTCTGTCGGTGTCGTTGATGAAGTCCATCAGCTGCACCCATTCACGCTTCTCGTAGTCATAGCGGTATGCACCGCCTACGTCGGTTCTGGCATACATTGCTTTCTGTCCGGTGATGATGCCGGAAACAAATCCGCCGCCGCCGATTTTTACCGCACCCCACTCATAGCTGTCCGCAGCGGATTCCGCTGTATGGGCTGCGTCATTTGTGACGGCAACACCGCCGCAGAGCATGACTGCACTGACAACTGCAGCTGTCGCTTTTTTCCAAAAACTCATAGCTCTCTACTCCTTTTCCTAAGGAATCCTCGCTCATTACGCTCCGGCTGCACGACCGCAGCGTACAAATTTACGCTCGGATATATTTTCCCTTATTATTACATAAATTGTAAACCATTTTTAGGGGGAATACAATGCTATTTTACGGACGTTTTTTGAATATATTGTTAATTTACCTTTTTTTACTTAAAAAATAGGAAAAATTCAATAAATTCATGTAAAA
>JAZOBK010000100.1:0-5175 GCA_045595985.1 Oscillospiraceae bacterium | reverse complement strand
ATATATGCCAGAATATTGCCAATATCCCCGAATTCGATCTGGATGTCATATTCATCACGCAGAAGATCGTAGACCTCGATGCCCGTAAGGCCAATGTCCCTCGTGTATACGGAAAGTTTTGTGACATCGTAATTATAGATGCTGCTGCCGTTGATCAGCTCCTTGCCGTAGGCGTAATATCCCCCGATGGAGTTGATCTCCTCCCTTGCGTATTCTGCCATATCCGCTACCTTTGCAAAGGACTGGTTTCCACGAAGTGCCAGATTTCTGCGGGAAATATCCAGACTCGACAGCAGCAGATAGGACGCACTGGTGGTCTGCGTCAGATTAATGATCTGCTCAACATACCGCATATTCATGCTTTCTCCCAGCAGCAGCAGGGAGCTTTGCGTCAGGCTGCCGCCCGATTTGTGCATGGAAACCGCCGCCATATCTGCACCTGCCTCCATTGCCGAAACCGGCAGATCCTCGTGGAAATACAGATGTGTGCCGTGTGCTTCATCCACCAGTGCAAGCATACCATGTTCATGGGCAAGCTTCACGATGGAACGCAGGTCGGAGCAGATGCCGTAATAGGTCGGATTGTTGACGAAAACTGCCACCGCATCGGGATTCTCCCGAATGACACGCTCCACCTGTGAGATCTCCATGCCGAGGGCAATGCCGATACGTCCATCCACCTCGGGATTGACATATACAGGCTCTGCACCGCAGAGAACAAGGGCGTTGATGACGCTTTTGTGAACGTTTCTGGGGAGAATGATCTTATCCCCCGCTTTGCACGCTGTGAGTATCATGGTCTGCACGGAGGAAGTGGTTCCTCCCACCATGAAGAAGGCGTGTGCCGCCCCGAACGCATCCGCCGCAAGCTGTTCTGCTTCCAGAATGACGGAAACGGGGTGGCAGAGGTTATCCAGCGGTTTCATGGAATTTACGTCGATACCAACACATTTTTCTCCAAGAAGCTGCACAAGCTCGGGGTTTCCCCGTCCTCGTTTATGCCCCGGAACATCAAACGGTACGACTCTCTGCTTGCGAAACCGTTCCAGTGCCTCATACACGGGTGCTGATTTTTGTTTTTCGATATTCATAGGCTTTTCCTCGTCCAAAAAAATAAAAACAGGTAACTTGCATCACCTGTTCGTCAATCTCATATACATCACGAAAATCATAGATTTCCGCCATCTCAGAGCTATACTGCTGCGTTGCTGCCGCTTTCTTATTGACCGTTTCACAAGTGATGTTGATTAATGAGAACGAATTGTTCTTTGCTCCGCCGCAGGCGGTGCAAAGAACCTCCTTAAAACCTTACGTTTTTGATGAGGTATCCATTCTAATCATCTTATAAAATTTGGGCTTTTAACCCAATCAATAATGCAGCATTCCACTGCGATCGGCAACCCGACCCGCCTGTCCGTATGGGCTGTCTTTCCGCTGTGCGGAAAGCGGTCGTACGCATAGCTGTATCGCTTTACTACGCTATAAGGTATTGTAGCATATTTTCATCGGTTTGTCAATTGGTTTTTGAAAAAATGTTGTCATGCGGCATTTCAATGTCTGTCATTGTAATCATAGAACAATTCATCCAGCAGCTTGTCCACGCCCGTGGTATCGCCGAACGCCGCTTTCAGCAGATCGCCCGCATTCCGGAACATCAGCCGGAAATAGAGCCAGTCGCCCATTGCATCGAATTTTCTCGTTGAATTGATTAGATGATTCTTCCGCAGTACGGTGTAGCGTTTTCCCAGTTTCTTCCCATACTGCCGTATACGTTTCGCCGTTGCCGCATCCTCCATTGCTTTTAGCTCCACAAAGCCGCCGACTGCATCAAAAGTCCGTTTCTCTGCCCAGAAAATACCGCAGTACAGCCCAGTGATACGGAACATCACACGGCACATGAGATCATTGCACCAAAGCGGAAACGAATAGCGTTCAAACCGTATGGGAGCACCGCCGCCGATGTATTTACCGCTGTCAAGAAGCTGCACGATCTCGGTGAGTGTTCCCTCCGTCATGCGGTTGTCACAGTCGATCGTGACGATGATGCGTCCCCTTGCCGCCCTGATGCCGGCATTGCGGACGCTTGCAATGCAGCGTGTTTCGTCATGCACGACTCTTGCACCGTTTGCTTTGGCGATCGTTTCCGTTGCGTCCGTGCAGCGGTTGCAGACCACGATGATCTCCACGCTGCCGCCGTATTGTGCAGCGGCTTTGCGGATGGAGTCAATGCACCGCCCCACATAGCGTTCCTCGTTGTGGGCGGGGATGATGACGGAGATTTGCTCCATAGCTGTGTTCTCCATATTACCTGAATCTGTTCTGCCCCTCATCATACACATACCCGATTTTCGCAAGCTTATCGCAGATTTCCTGCATATCGCAGTCATTGGTCTTGCAGAATTCCTCCAGACTCGGATAGAAATCACGCAGCTGGGTATTGAGAAAGCTCACTAAAATTGCGGGATCGTTTGGGATATTCATGGTTTTGTTCCTCCTCTATTTTTTCTTATCATAGCATGATGAACAGCAATTGTCAAGGAAAATCCCCTAAAATTTAAATTTTCTGAAAAAATCTCAATAACCACTTGCAGAATCAGGAAAAATGTTGTATAATATAAGTGTTGTGCCGGTAGAAAATTACCGATACACTCCAACAGCCTGAAACAAGGCAAAAATTTAATCTGAAAGGATGTCATGACAATGGCAGGTTTGAACAAGGTTACCGTAGAAGATATTAGCGTAAAGGGCAAGAAGGTTCTCGTCCGCTGCGATTTCAACGTTCCGCTCAAGGACGGCGTGATCACAAACGACAACAGAATCCAGGCAGCTCTGCCGACCATCAAGAAGCTCATCGCTGACGGCGGCAAGGTTGTACTGTGCTCCCATCTGGGCAAGCCGAAGAACGGTCCGGAGGAAAAGTTCTCCCTCGCTCCCGTTGCAGCAAGACTCGCTGAGGTGCTCGCTCCCACTAAGGTAACATTTGCAAATGATGACACAGTTGTTGGCGAAAACGCTAAGGCTGCAGTTGCAGCAATGGCTGACGGCGATGTTGTTCTGCTCCAGAACACAAGATTCCGTGGTGCAGAAGAAACTAAGAACGGCGAGGAGTTCTCCAAGGAACTGGCAGACCTCGTTGACGGCGAAGTATTCGTAATGGACGCTTTCGGTTCTGCTCACAGAGCACACGCTTCCACAGCAGGCGTTACCAAGTTTGTGAAGGAAACTGCAGTTGGCTATCTGATGCAGAAGGAAATCCAGTACCTCGGCAATGCTGTAGAGGTTCCGGTTCGTCCGTTCGTTGCAATCCTCGGCGGTGCAAAGGTTGCTGACAAGCTCAACGTTATCTCCAACCTGCTTGAAAAGTGCGATACCCTGATCATCGGCGGCGGTATGGCATATACATTCATCAAGGCACAGGGCGGTTCCATCGGTACCTCTCTTGTTGACGATGAAAAGATCGACTACTGCAAGGAAATGCTGGCTAAGGCTGAGTCCCTCGGCAAGAAGATCCTGCTCCCTGTTGATACTACAATTGCAGCTGAATTCCCGAACCCGATCGACGCTGAGATCGACGTTGAGGTTGTAGATTCCAATGCAATTCCGGCTGACATGATGGGTCTGGACATCGGCACAAATACACAGGAGCTGTTTGCTGGAGCTGTCAAGTCCGCAAAGACTGTTGTATGGAACGGACCGATGGGCGTATTTGAGAACCCGACACTGGCTAAGGGTACTATCGCTGTTGCAAAGGCTCTGGCTGAAACAGACGCTACAACAATCATCGGCGGCGGCGACTCCGCAGCAGCTGTTATGCAGCTGGGCTTCGCTGACAAGATGAGCCACATCTCCACGGGCGGCGGTGCTTCTCTGGAATACCTTGAAGGCAAGGTTCTGCCGGGCGTTGCAGTTATCGCTGAGAAATAAGCGGGGAGCCCCCGCTGGCGATTCGCGTGGGTAAGCAAACTAAAAAACGCAAGTTCACTGCTCGCGTTGTGAGCTTATGCAGCCGCATGTCGCTTTCTGCGAAGAGCGACATCGCTCTTGTGCAGATGTATAGAAATGAGCATAAGGGCGGATAGTTCCTATTCGCCCTTCTTGTGCTACACGGGAGGTTTACGATGAATCTTATCGACAAGATCAAACAGAACGAAAATACCCCGATTTATCTTGCTTTCACGCTGGGCATCCTGACAGGGACGATCATCGGTTTCTTAGCATCCCCTGTCAAGGCCGGAGTCACCATCGGCAGCAATAACAACATTGAGAATAATGAGGGCTGCTGCAAGGAGGAACACGACGCAGAATGACACCTGAATTTGCATATGGAAATACGCACACCACAATGGATCTTCCGACACTGATTATCCCTGTGCTGGGTGTCGGATTCTATGTTTGGTTAATCTGGTGGTCACTTCGAAGTGGCATCCTCACTTTAATGGGAAAACCGCTGAATGCACGCCCCTGCCCATTGTTCTGGGATGAAGTGGACGCAAAGGTTCTTGCAACAGAAGAAGATGAAGTCTGGCAGGAATTCCATCGGGCTGATCTTTCGGCGAAAACGGGAATTCCGAACCGTCCGTCAGGACAAATGCGAAAGATCACTAACTGTAAAGTTGAATATTCCTATCAGGGCAAGGTTTATCAGAAAACTGTTTATAATGCAATAGCAGAGGATGATACAGTACATCTTTATTGCCGCAGGGGAAATCCCGAACAGACAAAAACCTATGTTCCGGAAAACAGCTGGAGCAAGGGTGCGGGTATTTCCCAACTGCTGATCGGTCTGCTTCTGGCACTGATGGGGGTAATTACCATTTGCGGCGGGTATTTTTAATTTTATGAATAAGGAGTATTTACTATGAACAAGAATGTAAGAAAGGCAATTATTGCCGGCAACTGGAAAATGAACAACACCAGAGTAGAGGCTAAGGCTCTGCTCGAAGCAATCAAGCCCCTCGTGGCAAACGCTGAGGGCAATGTAGAGGTAATCGCTTGCGTACCTTTCACAAACCTCGAAACTGCAATGAAGGTTACCGCAGGTTCCAATGTAAAGATCGGTGCTGAGAACGTACACTTTGCAAAGAGCGGTGCGTACACAGGCGAAATTTCCGCTGATATGCTCGTTGAGCTGGGCGTTGAGTATGTCGTAATCGGTCACTCCGAGAGAAGACAGTA
>JAZOBK010000099.1:0-6236 GCA_045595985.1 Oscillospiraceae bacterium | reverse complement strand
ATGTGGATTAGATGCAGAGAAACGAAATTGTCATAAAGGGAGCAAGAGTCCATAATCTGAAGAATATCGATATTACCATCCCCCGTGACAAGCTGGTTGTCATGACAGGTCTTTCCGGTTCGGGTAAATCCTCGCTTGCGTTCGACACACTTTATGCGGATGGACAGCGTCGGTATGTGGAAAGTCTGTCTTCGTATGCAAGACAATTCCTCGGACAAATGGAAAAACCCGATGTGGACAGTATTGAAGGATTGTCGCCGGCAATTTCCATTGATCAGAAGACGACTTCCAAGAATCCCCGATCCACCGTGGGTACAGTAACGGAAATTTACGATTACCTGCGACTGCTGTATGCCAGAATCGGCATTCCACATTGCCCTGTCTGCGGCAGGGTGATCACCCAGCAGTCCGTGGATGAGATCGTCGATCAGATCATGGCACTCGAGCCGGGAACCAGGATCCAGCTCCTTGCTCCCATTATCCGAGGAAAAAAAGGACAGCACCTCAAGGAACTGGAACGTGCCAGAAAGAGCGGCTATGTCCGTGTGCGGATCGACGGAATTCTGTATGATCTTTCCGAGGAAATAAAGCTTGAAAAGAACAACAAGCATACCATCGAGATCGTAGTTGATCGTCTTGTGATCAAGGAGGGTATCATTTCCCGTCTGACGGATAGTCTGGAAACGGTGTTCGCACTGACGGGCGGCATTGTCCATGTGGATGTGATCGGAGGGGAAATGCTTTCGTTTTCCCAGAATTATGCCTGCCCCGAGCATAATATCAGCATGGAAGAGCTGACGCCTCGGATGTTTTCCTTTAATAATCCCTATGCAGCTTGTGAGAAATGTACGGGGCTTGGCATTTTCCAGAGAATTGATCCGGATATCGTTCTTCCGAATCCGGAACTGAGCATCAGCGGTGGTGCCATTCATGCATCGGGTTGGAATAATCTGGAAGCGGATTCCATTGCTATGATGTATTATACAGCCATTGCTGAAAAATACGGCATTTCTCTGGATGTTCCCGTCAATCAGCTTCCCGAAAAGGTAATAAATATTTTTCTCTATGGAACAAATGGGGAAAAGCTGCTGCTTCATCGCAACAAGCATCTTGGCGGCGGCAGTTATTATGCTCCGTTCGAGGGAGTCATCCCCAACCTTGAACGCCGTTATCGTGAGGCGACGGGCATCTATGCTCGTGCGGATCTTGAAGAATATATAGGGGAAGTCGTGTGCCATGAGTGTAACGGTGCAAGGCTCCGCCCTGAGGTACTTTCTGTTACAGTCGGCGGTGTAAATATCAATGAATTGACAGAAATGCCTGTAAAAAAATCACTGCATTTTTTGCAGAATCTTTCTCTGACCGAGCATGAGCGTTTCATTGGTGAACGCATTATCAAGGAAATCTGTGATCGACTTGGTTTTCTGACAAGTGTCGGTCTGGAATACCTGACGCTTTCCCGTTCTTCGGGAACGTTATCCGGCGGTGAAAGTCAGAGAATCCGTCTTGCAACACAGATCGGTTCTTCACTTGTCGGTGTACTCTATATTCTCGATGAGCCAAGTATCGGACTGCACCAGCGTGACAATGATATGCTCATTGCGACTATGAAACGTTTGCGTGACCTCGGCAACACACTCATTGTTGTGGAACATGATGATGACACCATGCTTTCCGCTGACTATATTGTGGATATTGGTCCGGGTGCGGGTGTTAACGGCGGCAATATCGTGTTTGCCGGAACGCCGCAGAAGCTTCTGGAGTGTGAGGAATCCATTACCGGACAATATCTCAGCGGCAGAAAGCAGATCCCTCTCCCTGCATCCCATCGAAAGGGGAATGGGCAGGTGCTTCGCATTATCGGTGCTGGCGAACACAATCTGCAGGATCTTGATGTAGAAATCCCGCTTGGCAAACTGGTATGTGTAACAGGCGTTTCGGGTTCCGGCAAGTCTTCTCTTGTCAATGAAATCCTCTACAAACATCTTGCTGCCAAACTCAATCGTGCAAGAATCAAGGGTGGTCACTGCAAGAGAATCGAGGGAACAGAACATCTGGACAAGGTGATCTGCATCGACCAGTCACCCATCGGCAGAACACCTCGTTCCAATCCGGCAACGTATACGGGTGTATTTACGGATATCCGCACATTGTTTGCACAAACCAACAGTGCCAAGGCACATGGCTACAGTGCGGGCAGATTCTCGTTCAACATCAAGGGCGGACGCTGTGAAGCGTGTGAAGGGGATGGCATTTTGAAAATTGAAATGCACTTTCTGCCCGATGTCTATGTACCCTGCGAAGTCTGCAAAGGAAAACGCTACAACCGCGAAACCCTTGAGGTGCATTATAAAGGCAAATCTATTCATGATGTGCTGGAAATGACCGTCGATGAAGGCGTATTGTTCTTTGAGCATATTCCGAAGATAGCAAGAAAGCTGAAAACACTGCAGGAAGTCGGACTTGGCTATATCAAAATCGGTCAGCCTGCGACTACGCTTTCCGGCGGTGAGGCACAGCGTGTCAAGCTTTCCACGGAGCTTTCCAAGCGGGCAACAGGACGTACCGTATATATTCTTGACGAACCTACCACAGGACTTCACACAGCCGACGTACACCGTCTGATCGAGGTTCTGCAAAAACTTGCCGATGCCGGAAATTCCGTTATTGTCATTGAACACAACCTCCATGTCATTAAGGTTGCCGATCATATCATTGATCTTGGGCCTGAGGGCGGCGATGGCGGAGGTACGATCGTTGCACAGGGTACACCGGAAGAAGTTGCACAGGTTCCGGAATCCTATACCGGAAGATACCTGAAGCCGTATCTGACATAAGGAGTGAGGAGATTTGCGAAGGTTAGCCAAAATTCTATTCAATCGGAATACGCTGTTTGTGATTCTTCTCCTTTTGCAGATTGCTTTTCTGGTCACCGCTGTGCTCCTGTTGAGCGAACATTTTCTGTTTGTCTATTTCTTTCTTATCATTCTGGATACTGTGTTGGTGGTCTATATCACCAATACATCGGAAAATCCATCCTACAAGCTGCCGTGGATCATGGCAATGCTTGTATTCCCGTTATTCAGCGGTCTTGCCTATATTCTGATCAAAACGGATCTGGGGCATCGCCTGTTTAAAAGATCCTATGCAGATAAAGTAAAGGAAACAAAAAAATATCTGCAGCAGGATACACACATTTTACAGCAGCTGCGGGAACAAGATGAAAGCCATCATAATCTTTCCAACTATTTGTTACAGTGTGGGGGTTATCCGGTGTATCGAAACCATCAGTCGGAATATTTTGCAGATGGTTTTGCTATGTACGAAGCGATGAAGCAAGAAATCCGTCTGGCAAAGCAGTATATCTTTCTGGAATTCTTTATTATTTCTAAAGGAGAAGTATGGGATGAGATATTGGAACTCCTGACTGCCAAAGCCTCGGAGGGTGTGGATATCCGGATTCTCTATGACGGATTCGGAACTCAGCTGCAAATGCCGCATAAATACTTTGAAGATCTAAAAAAGTATGGAATTCAGTGCAAGGTGTTCAACAGTTTCAAGCCGTTTCTTTCCACATCCCAGAATAACCGTGATCACCGCAAGATCCTTGTGATTGACGGGCATACAGCATTTACGGGCGGCATCAATCTTGCAGACGAATATATCAACAAAAAGGAGCGTTTTGGTCATTGGAAGGATGGCGGAATGCTGTGCAGGGGAGATGCTGCATGGAGCTTCACAGTCATGTTTTTACAGCTTTGGGAGCTTGAATTCGTTGGTGAAAGCAATCTGGAACCCTATATTCCGAAATCACAGCCCCCTGTAAAGTTTGATGGATACATCCAGCCCTACGGCGATTCCCCGACCGACTCTGAATATGTCGGAAAATCTGTATATCTGGACATCATCAACAATGCTAAAACTTACGTCTACATTATGACGCCCTATCTGATTCTTGATCATGAAATGATTACTGCTCTTGGACTTGCTGCAAAAAAAGGCGTGGATGTCCGTTTAATTCTACCGCATATTCCGGATAAATGGTATGCACACAGTACGGCATGGAGCTATTATCGTGAACTGCTCGAGTCAAAAGTGAGGATTTTTGAGTATACGCCTGGATTCGTCCATGCAAAAAATTTCATTGCTGATGATAGAATCAGCGTAGTCGGAACGATCAATCTGGATTATCGCAGCCTGTATCTGCATTTTGAATGTGCTGCGGTTATGTATGGATGCAGTATTGCACGGGACATTCGAAAGGATTTTGAGAATACCCTCCAGCAGTCCACAGAGATCACCATAGCGGATTGTATGAACCGTCCGCTGATAAAACGTATGATTGGCTGGGTGCTTCGCATTTTTGCACCCTTGCTATAAAATAAGCCCAAACTCATCAACACTGCCGGAATGTTTCATTTTGGCGTGACTATAGAAAGGAAGTATTGAATTATGAGTGAATGTACACACGATTGCAGTACCTGCAGCAGCAACTGCGGTTCCAGACAGCAGCCGCAGAGTCTGGTGGAGAAACCCAATGAACTGAGTAAGATCGGCAAGGTGATTGGCATTGTCAGCGGCAAGGGCGGCGTTGGTAAATCCCTCGTTTCCTCCATGCTTGCAGTAGGCGTTCAGCGTGCAGGAAAGCACGCAGGTATTCTTGACGCCGACATCACCGGACCGTCCATCCCCAAGGCGTTTGGAATCAAAGAACGTGTTGCCGCTACTGAAATGGGTATGATCCCCGTGAAATCCAAAATGGGTATCGACGTTATGTCTGTGAATCTCATGCTGGAGAGCGATACCGATCCCGTTGTATGGAGAGGCCCCGTGATCGCAGGCGTTGTCAAGCAGTTCTGGACGGATGTCATCTGGAACGATGTGGACTGTCTGTTTGTGGATATGCCTCCGGGAACGGGCGATGTTCCGCTGACAGTATTCCAGAGCATTCCTGTTGATGGAATTGTGATCGTCACCTCGCCGCAGGAACTGGTATCCATGATCGTTCAGAAAGCTGTGAAAATGGCGAATATGATGAATATCCCGATTCTTGGCATCGTAGAAAATATGAGCTATGCCGTATGTCCCGACTGTGGAAAGAAGATCTATGTTTACGGCGAAAGCCATACCGCAGAGGTTGCAAAGGAATTCGGCATTCCGCTGCTTGCACAGATTCCGTTCAACCCTGAACTTGCAAAGCAGGTGGATATGGGTGTGATCGAGCTGCATGAATGTACGGAGCTTGACTGTGCCGTAGCAGCGATCCTTGGCGATCAATAAAGCATAAATAGCATCGAAATAAGATATACTATATTACCGCCCGTTTTTCAGGGCGGTAATTTGTATATGGAGATGTTTTTGATGGTCACCTATAGTTTTGATAGAAATTTCACCATGCAGCAGGCAGAATCCTTGTTTCAGTCGGTCAAATGGGAGTCGGGAAAATATCCGGAGCGTCTGTATCAAGCACTCATGCAATCCGAAACCGTGTTGTCCGTATATGACGATGATGCTGAACTTGCTGGCCTAATGACAGCGGTGTCCGATGGGGGAATGAACGTGTATTTCCCCTATCTGCTTGTGCATCCCAAAATGCAGCATCGGGAAATCGGAAGAACCCTTGTCAAGATGATGCTGTGCCGTTATCGGGATCACTACCGCAAAATTCTGGTTTGTCCCGATCACAGAGTGCGTTTCTATCAATCGGCAGGCTGGCAAAACGCACACGAACAAACTGCCATGATGATATGTACATTCCCCGAAATGCCGTAAATACAGGCAGCATTCAGTACAGATCAGAGGCGAGGTAAGGCAATTATAATTTTGTGAAAAATCACGAAACCGCTGTTGAAAAAATAACAACGTATTTTCGGCACTTTCTCTTTCTATAAAAAAACGTAGCAGCCATTGCGACTGCTACGTTTATAAGGTCTTACTTTTGGAGATGACTCGATTCACTGTTACCTTTTACAATCACTTTATTTCTTTCTCATTAATCGTACCGCACACGCAATTGCACCAAATAACACTCCGGCTACCGGCCAAACTACCCAGCTAATATGCCAGTCATTGCCAATAAAGCTCCAGGCAAGGAAGATAACAGTAACAATACACCAGTATACGCCGGCGATTTTTTCGATTACTTTTCCTCCTCTCTTCATTCCCGGCGTGTAATCACCTTCCTGCAAAAGTTTGGTAAAGGATTCACGCACAAGTCCGCGTCCGATAAAGAAATG
>JAZOBK010000098.1:0-32907 GCA_045595985.1 Oscillospiraceae bacterium | reverse complement strand
ACCGCTTGGCCTCCGACTTCATTACCCCGCTCAAGAAAAATCTTCCCCAGAAAGACCTGCAAGACTTCTTTGCACAAGCCGGAAAACTGACAGAGTTTCATGAAAAGTTTCTGTTTCTTGATTCTAATTGGGAAAGTGCTGTAACGAATTTCACAGATGCTCTACATAATGCAATCCCCGATGACATTCGAAAGACCGACGAGTACAAAGCATTCTCTCTGGAAATCAGCTTTCTTCAGAAAGCTGATAGGGACTATCGGTCACGAGAAATGGCAAAAGGAATCGAAAAAAATTTCCGTGAACGCACGGAACCAGCCTTTCGCAGAAAGCTGGAAAAACTGCTTGCCCATGAATACAGCAGTGTCAGACAGCGTATCACTGCTATCAAGACAGAAAAACGCTGGCAATGGCTGGGGTTATTATACCCCGCAGTATTCACGCGGGACAGACAGATTTTCTTCATGAGCATGGATAAATTTCTTGTTCGGAATGCGACCATTGTTGAGCCTTCCTATATGTTCTACAACTCAAAACTTGTAGAAAAGGCTGTTATTTTTATTGATGAATTCGATTCTACCAAGGATACCATGCTCAAAAATATCATTCAGAACGGTCTGCGTGATAAAATTGACTTTATTGAACTTTTCAAGTCCATCTATGCTGCAATGCAGACAAACGAGTTCCCTGCTGCATTGACAACACCATCACGCCAAAGAATGGAGAGCAGCTACAGAAATCAATCCCTCCAATCCGTTTTGGAGGATACAAAGCAACTCGCTGACGAAATCTATCAGAACTATTCCCTGCAGTTCAGCCATCGTACCACTGTTGAAACAGAACCAGCATCAAAAAACTTCCTCTTTCAGGATCACCAGTTTCATTCCATTCTGAACGGTTCCAACAATTATGTTTCTACTGTCAGCGATCGCAAGAATAAAATCAATGCTATCCGATTTACAGAAACAAAACCAGAATCCGATCGTAGTAATATTCAGGTCATGCTGGGAAAACTGCGTGGGTTCATGCGTTGGTTCCAGATGACAGTCAATATTCTTGCCATCAATTACAGGCAATGCAAAAATGAAAGACGTCAGGAAGGTGAGGACGAATTTTCACAGGAATCTGCGATTCGTACTGTTCTTTCCTTGTTCCATCTTCGTCAGCATGATGCGGATTATCTCACCTCCCAGATCATGATTTCCACAAGGAAATCAAAAAGTGATACGATCGCCGGAACCGAATTTGACCGTTCACTCTACGAGCATGGATTCCGATATTATTGCTTTGAGGATGATTCCATGCATGATATGCAGTCCCATATCATGATGTATTCGTTCCAGAATACGCCGGAGAAATTTTTGCTTCGTTTCTGTGAGCGCGCAAAAGTGATTGGTATTTCTGCAACCGCAACAGTTCCGACAGTCATCGGAAACTTTGATCTGGATTATCTGCGTTCAAAAATGCAGCCCGTGTATTATCAGCTTCCCAATTCAGATTATGAACGGCTGCGTGCAGAATTCCAGGAGGCACAGACCGGGTATCAGAACGATATTCAGATCCACACGGAGCTGCTTGGCAGTCGAGATTATTCACTGGATACATGGATGCAGGTCGTTTCAGATCGTGATCTTGCTGAAAAAATTTATCATGATCTGGAACGTTCAGTTCTGGAAAACAGTCAGAACAACTATAACAAAGAACGGTATTTTCGTATTGCCATGGCATATGATTGATGATGTGTACTCACAGGAGTTTTGCAAAAAGATGCAGGCTTTACTTCTGGAAAAATACAATATCTCAGCTCCGATTGGGAAGCGTGTATTAAAGAAGCATCTGAATCTTTGCCTGATTCACAATGCATCGTATTATCTGGATGGGAATGATCCGCATCAGAAGCAATACCCCGATGCAGCTGTACAGCATATCACCTTTGAGGATTTTGGCGATCATGCGGAGTATGCCATTTCTACAGTTGTACATGAACTGCTTATCAAGGCAGATTTGCAGGAACAGCGCATCCGCTTGTTTGACTGGGAAAAGCTTGGTCTTCAGGAGGATATCTCCTTTGGCATGATGGCAGAGAATGAAACTACGGAGAGATATTTCTTTATGCAGATTCATCCGGACGGAAGCTTTGCCATCTCCGAACAGGAGCTGGATTTGTTCGAAGAACAGCAGTTCAGCCGATGTGTACAGATCTTTGCAGATGCAAAAAGTAATTCAGAAACGATCAAGGGACTGATTCGTGATCACAATGGTAATATCAACATCATCAAGGATACCGGATGGGTGACGATTCCTGAATTGTTCAGAATCCGTGAAGAACTGAAAAATGGTAATACCGCTCTGCGTGGAAAACAAATGCGTGAGGAGCTGCTTTCTGCCAGCATTGACATCAAGCAACTCTATGATGGAAATAGTACCTTCTATTTTGTTGGTGCAATTGGAGCAGGCATGAAATACACATTGCACACTGCAGTTAATATTCGCAGAATTGAGCCTTATGAAGATGCACCGATGATGTTTGATAATCTGCTACCGCTCATGAATGTGACATTTGTACGGAATGGGCAGCTGACTGTTCTGCCGTTTCCATTCAAGTATTTGAGAGAGTATGTACGGACTTTGGGGTTGGATGTAAATTGAATTTGAATGATAGGACTGATGCATGGCAGTGTATCAGTCCTTATCTTTTTATTGTTCTGCCTCCCTAACGGGAGGCATTTTTAAGCAATCACAAAAATCCCTGCAGCTTGCCGATCTCCTCCACCTTCAACGTCTCCGTCACATGCGCATAGACATCGAGAGTAAATCCAACGCTGCTGTGTCCGAGTATCTTGGATCTGTGATGTGGCTTTTACTTTGTCCGACGAGGAAATGCAATCACTGTCGTGGTCGGATTTTGTGGCATCCGTCACGGAACCGGAGCTGATTCAGTACCTGAAGGAACGGCGGCTGTACATCAATGAGGAGATCACAGGCGAGGAGGAGATGTAAATGAAAGCAACTGTTGGACTGATGGAGTACCTCCGGAAAGTCCCCTGGGGCATGATTCGTGGCACGGTGCAGATGCTTTCAAAAGTCTGCCTGTACCTGATCACCACCGGTCGGGCGAGGATTGAAATTCTCGGCACGACCATCAACCTGAACAAAGTTTACAGCGTCCTGCAAACGCTCATCCATCTCTGCGACACGATGATCCTGCTGACTGCTGAGGAGTTGCGAACGATCGATATTTCGGACATTCTGAAAAATAGAAAATAGGAGGAACAATCATGTGTGCATTATTTGGATACCTTGACTGCGGCAAGAAAATTCCGCATAAAGTCCTGCAAAAGCTGGTGCAGGCACTGGCAAATGCCTCGGAAGAACGGGGCGATCATGCAAGCGGCATTGCCTACAAGTGTGGCGGAAAGCTGACGATTTACAAGCGTCCCCGTCCGGCTCACAAGATGAGATTCCGCATCCCGAAAGGTACGACCGCTGTGATGGGGCATACTCGTTTCACGACGCAGGGCGACCAGAAGAAGAATTACAACAATCATCCGTTTCATGGGAATGCTGGGAAAGAATTCGCCCTCGCCCACAACGGTGTTTTGTACAATGATGCGGAGCTGCGCAAGGAAAAACAGCTCCCCCATACGCCGATCGAAACCGACAGCTATGTTGCCGTGCAGCTGATTGAGCGTGAAGGGAAGCTGAATTTTGAGAGTCTGCGCAGCATGGCGGAATCTGTGCGTGGGAGCTTTACATTCACGCTTCTGGACGAGCAAAACAATCTGTATTTTGTCAAGGGTTCGAGTCCGCTGTATCTGGTTTATTTCCCGGATTTCAGGCTTTATGCATATGCCTCGACTGCCGGGATCATGCACAAGGCATTGAAGGCAGTATCGCTGAATCATCTGAATTATTCCGTGATTGAGGTGCAGGATGGGGAGATTTTGAAGATCAGCAAGAATGGCAGTTTCAGCCGTGATACATTTACAATGGCGCAGACATACAGCTACGGCAGATATTCTGGGAGTATCTTCGGATGGGAGGATGAATATCCCGAAAGCACGGATGATTATGCAATTCTGTTGGAGATGTGCGGGTATTTCTGCGTGACACCGGAGGAGGTACGGCGGCTGATTGATCTGGGGTTCTCGTATGATGAAATTGAGATAATGTTGTGGGAGCCTTCGGTGTTGGAGGAGGAGTTGGAGATGGCGGAAGTTTAACAGGATACAGAAACATGGTATGAAGCGGCATGACGAAAGGCTCCCGAGTGGGAGCCTTTCAGAAGATGTTAATTTTTGTTGAGACACCTGATGGCACGCAATGATATGAAATGAATTTTTACTGATTTTTTTGCGTAGCTGTACGGTAGCTGTATTTTTGAGTTTGGCACGCTACCAGTTACATCACTCATCTACCTCACTATGACAAAATTTTGATGTAGAGTCCGGTTTGGATTTTCAATCCCACCTCTTGACAAACCTCAAAAAATGTAGTAAAATAGGCATAAGAAAAGCACTATGCAAAAGTCGCGGAGTTTTCTGGCCCTTCTCCAAAACAATTGCATAGTGCTTTTCGGTGTGGTTGCGGGAGCCGGATTTGAACCGACGACCTTCGGGTTATGAGCCCGACGAGCTACCGAGCTGCTCCATCCCGCGATATGAGTACAGGACGTTATGTGTCAAGTACTATATAAGTATATCACAATACAGGTGCAATGTCAAGCTTTTTTTTGTTTTTTGTAACTCTGTACAATTCTATTGTGGGCAAAAAACGCAATTATATTCATTTTGCTTACAAGTGTTATTCTACGGGCACCTCAAAAAGCCGCTTTATAAAATAGGAAAAATGAATTTATCAATGGCTAATTGCCAAATTAATAAAAGTATACATATCCATACCACAAATGCACGGACACCTCCGAATCACTATGATCGCTTGTCAATTCGAGTCTTCGTCCGGCTTCGTCATAGCCGTACATCGTATCATAAAGCATTCCGTCCAGATAGGTCGAACGGACGATCTCACGGGTGACACGATCCTGTGCATCGTAGAAATACTCCGTTTCGGTGGAAATTTCCTGCACCATGCTTTCTGCCAATTTCCCCGGCTCCTCCGGATTGCATGACAGACGGTGTTCCTGTCCGCAGGCGGTAAGGAGGAGGGTGCAGAGAAGAAGGGGGATGTATTTATACTTCATGGCAGGTCACCTCAAGTTATCAGAAAATATTTCTTGTATAAAAAGAAAGCCTTGCTTTGATTTTTTTGTCACAGTACATATTCATTCTGCGGAAGATCGTGATCATCAATATCAGTGAAAATCACAGTGATTCTCATGGTGTACCCCCGTTATTTTCCGGCAAGCTGCTGCACAACGCCTGCAATTTCCGTCTGAATATCGGCAATACTCCGCATTTCGCCATTTTCACAGCATCCGATCAAATACCAGCATTCTTCTCCACGCTGCTCATACGCATACATCGCCGCATCCCGACATTTCTTCAGATAGTTCACATCCGCTTCGTGGATGTCCTTCTTTCCCTCATTTCCCTGATACCGCTCCGTCAGCAAACGCTGCGATACCTCCACCGGAACATCCAGAAAAATGACTGCATCCGGTCTTGGGAGTCCCAGCTTTGCATACTCAAAATCATACAGCCAGCTGCAGTATTCTGCCCACTGTGCACGATCAAGCTTTGTCATCTGGTAGAATGCGTTGGACGTCGTGTATCTCGCCGAAATGATCGTCTTTCCGGAGCGATAATCTGCTTCCCAGTCCTTCTTGAAGCTTGCATAACGGTCAACCGCATAGAACGAACTTGCGGAATAGGCACTCCGCTGCACATCCTCCTCGTGGAATTCCCCGTGCAGATACTGCGTTATCAGTTCACCGCTCGGTGATTCGTAATTCGGGAATGTAATAAATCGGCATTCCGTGAAACGCTCCTTCAGCAGCTCCAGCTGGGTGGTTTTTCCGCAGCCGTCAAGCCCCTCGATCACAATTATTTTTCCATGCATGACAATCTTCCTCTCCGTCCGTTGTTCGCAGAAACGGTTATTCCGCCGCAGGCTTATTCACCGAATTCAGCACGCACTGCATCCAGTGCCGCCATAATGCAGTCGTCCATATCGTAGTACTTGTACAAGCCCAGTCTGCCGCCGAAAATCACATTTTCCCGTGCGTCCGCAAGTGCCTTGTACTGTGCATACAGTGCCGTGTTTTTCTCATCATTCACAGGATAGTACGGCTCCATGCCATCCTTCCACTCCGTCGAATATTCCTTGGAGATCAGCGTTCTGGGTGTATCCGCATAGCTTTCGATCTCAAAGAATTTATGCTCGATGATCCTCGTCCACGGGCGGTCATGGGAGGTGTAATTCACCACCGCATTGCCCTGATAATTGTCAGTATCGTGCACTTCATCTTCAAAATACACAGTACGCCAGTTGAGCCTGCCGAGGCTGAATCCAAAGAATGCGTCGATCTGTCCCGTGTACACGGTTTTTCCGAATACTGCGTCCGTTGTTTTAATGAATTCAAAATAATCCGTTTCCAGCAGCACGTCGATCTTCTCATCCGCCAGCATTTTCTCGACGATCTGCGTGTAGCCGCCGATGGGAATTCCCTGATAGCGGTCGTTGAAGTAGTTGTTGTCATAACGGAAGCGGAACGGCAGTCTTTGAATCGTGCTTGCGGGCAGCTCACTGCAGTCACGCTGCCATTGTTTTTCGGTATATTCCTTGACGAGCTTTGTAAACACGGTTTTGCTCAGACGCATCCCCTGCTCCTCAAGATTCCTCGGTTCTCCCGTAATACCGCACTCGTCGATCTCCTTCTGAATGGCAGCCTTGGCTTCCGCAGGGGTTTTCGTACCGAACAGCTGGTAGAACGTGTTCATATTGAACGGCAGGTTGTACAGCTCATCCTCGTCCGTTTCGGGATTGTGATAGATGGCAACGGGGGAATTGACATAATTGTTGAACTCACAAAACTGATTCACATACTCCCAGATTTCCTTGCTGTGCGTATGGAAAATATGGGCACCATAGACGTGCCGGCTGATGCCCTCCAGTCCTTCATCGGTGAGTTTTTGGGTATAAATATTGCCGGCAATGTGCGGTCGCTTGTCGATCACAAGGCAGGTCTTTCCACGCTTTGCGGCTTCGTATGCAAAGACCGCACCAAACAGACCTGTGCCGACGATCAGATAATCATAATGTTTCATAGTACTTCCCATCAAATTTCAGTTTCCGCCGCAGCGGTTATTGTTATTATAGCATATTCTGCGTGGGATTGCAAGGGATTTTGCGGATCATGCGTAAATGAGATGCTCCCGATGCAGATGTGGTGCATCGGGAGCGAAATTAAAGCTTCAGTCTGTCGAAAAACCTCAAAATGGGGAGTGGGGAGAAAGCCCCTCCCCTCGGGGAGGGGTTGGGGTGGGGCAATCACAGGATGCCTATCCCTAAGAAAAAGGACTTTTTCTACAGGCTGAAAGCTTATCTATCCGTCCTTACTTCACATAAAACACCTGATTCTCCCGACGTTCTGTGCGGGGCTTCGGTTCACCTGCGGCGTAGCCGAGAATGCAGCAGCCAACACCTGCGTAATCGCCCTCCACGCCCCATTCTCTCAGAAGTGCCTTTCCTTCATCGCTCTCAAACATCTCATAGCAGCGATGGATCCAGCAGCTTCCCAGTCCCAGTGCGTGTGCGGCAAGCTGGAGATTCTCCATCGCAAGGGAACCGTCCTGCAGCCATGTACTGCGTTCACGGTTGGCAAGCACCAGCACCACCGTGGGTGCACCATAGAACGGATCGCCGTCAAATCCCATTACTGCGGCATTCATTTTCGACAGCTTTGCGATCACCTCTGGATTTTGCACAGCAATGAAAATGGGCGACATGGCATTCATACCCGTGGGTGCATAGCGTCCCGCTTCAATCACCTTTTCCAGAAGCTCCTGCGGAACCTGCTGAGCCGTGTAGGATTTGATGCTGCGGCGTGATACAATCGCTTCGTACAGTGTATTCATGATGATTCTCCTTTACCATCACATCGTCAGCAGAAAGCGTATCCATCTTCCCTGCTCACAAGTGACGTGAATTTTGATTTTGTGAATTTCCATAATGCTCTTGGCAATGGCAAGTCCCAGACCGTAGCCGCTCTTGCCCTTGTTGTTTCTCGCCTTATCGCCGCGGTAAAAACGTTCAAACATCTTTTCGGTTTCAGAGGGAGAAATTTCACAGCCCGTATTATAGAATTCCAGCACGCACTTGTCCCCTCGCTTGAGAAGCGTGACCTTGATGATGCCGTTTTCGTCGGAATACTTCATTGCATTATCTATGAAAATCGCAATCAGCTGACGAATGTGCTGTTCACTTCCGCAGTATTCCACACCGGGCTGGATGTCCAGCTCCAGATTCTTGTTCAGCTCAAACGCCTGACTCTCAAACGGCAGTGCCGTGGCATTGACCGCCATACTCAGGTTGAACGGTACAAGCTCATATTCCTGCACTGCATTGTCCATGCGTGCAAGCCGCAAAAGGTCGCCCACAAGCTGATTCATGCGTCCGGTCTGCTCCTGCATATAGCCGAGCCACTTGTTTTCGCCGATCTCATCCTGCAGAATGTCCGCATTGGCGGAAAGAATCGTCAGCGGTGTTTTCAGCTCATGTCCGGCGTCCGATACAAACTGTTTCTGTCTTGCAAATGCCGTCTGCACGGGCGTGGTGATCCACTTGGAAAGAATGCAGAGCACTACAAACAGCACGATCAGCATCAGGCAGCCCACCAGTACGGTAATGCGGAACAGATTGTTCAGCAGTCCCTGATCGGAGGTCTTGTCCGTCACCAGAATCAGCGTGCCATAATCCTTTGGCGTGGTATAATACTGCAGCCAGCCGTACATTCCCTGACGCTCTCCCGTTTTGATAATCCCCTGCATGATCTCCTCTGCCTGTTCGTCAGTATAATCCTCCGTATTACGCAGTCCGAGGTATTCACTATTCTTTCCGACAAACAATGCAAAATGGTCGATCGAAATGGTCAGGTTCCATTTGTCGGGTTTTGGCGGAGGTGCGGGGGTGGTGGTCGTTGTGGTCTGTGTGGTCGTTTCCGTTTCCGTTGAGGATTCCGTTTTTGCGGCTTCCGTGGGCGGATTCGTTGAGGGAGGCTGCGTCTGTTTCGGTGTTTCGATTACGGCAGGCACCTGTGAAGGTACGGTCGTGGTAACCTTGGTATTTGCAGGCGGTACGGACGTTGCCGGTGGAACAGGATTGGTCGGCTGCGGACGTGTTTCCTGCTGCGGACGTGTTTCCTGCTGCGGACTTGTTTCCTGCGGACTTGTTTCAGGATTGGGAGGATACGGAGGCTGCCAGCCTTCCCAGCCGGGCCATGGCGGAGGGAAGGGAATATACTGCGGCTGCGTTGCAGGCGGTGCTGTAGTTTCCTGATTTTCGGGTTCGCCCCAGCCACCTTCCTGACCCCAGCCGCCTTCCCACCAGTTGCTCTCCGCAAGCATCATAATTCCGCCCATACTTGAGCTGCCTGCGGACAGCGGGAGAACGGGTGGTTCTCCCCTGTAGTCGTCCGGTGGTTCCAACGTGTCGTAACGGTCGCTTTCCGCAATCTGTACCAGCAGTCGGTGGGACTGGGATTGGCTGACAGTACGCATCATCATATTGATGGAACTGAGCATGACCAGAAATACGGCGATCAGAATGATCATTGCAACCGCAACAAATTTCAGCTGCATCAGCAGGATCATATCAAATTTCAGTTTGGGAAACAACTTCATTTCAACCGCCGCCTTCCAGAAAATACCCGATACCTCTTGCAGTACGGATCATCACCGTGGATTCCAGAACCGTGAGTTTTTTACGCAAAAAGGATATGTAAACCTCCACGTTATTGTATTCCACGTCGCTCTCGTAGCCCCAGATCTTCTCAATAAAACGTTCCTTTGGAATGAGCTGTCTGGGGTTTGCCATCATCATTTCCATGATCTGATATTCCTTCAGACTCAGCTTGACGAACTGTCCGTTACGGCTCAGGCTGAAGGTGCTCTTGTTCAGTGCAATGTCACCGAATGTGAACTGATCGGTGATCACCTCGCCCTTTCTACGCATCAACGCACGGACACGGGCGAGCAGTTCGCCCGTAACAAAGGGCTTTGTGAGAAAATCATCCGCACCGCTGTCAAGTCCGTTGATCTTGTCCTCGATGTCGGATTTTGCCGTAAGCAGCAGAACGGGCGTGGAAATATGCTTGCTCCGGAGAATCCGCAGCACATCAAGACCGTTCATTTTCGGCAGCATGATGTCCAGTATAATGCAGTCATAGATACCCGTCAGGGCGTATTCCAGACCGTCCTCTCCGTCATGCACGGCATCGACCGTATATTTGTTTCGTTTCAGAATCTCACTCAATGCCTCGGCAAGAGCCACTTCATCTTCAACAATCAGTATTTTCATATCAGTTCCCTCCTCATGCAGTGGGATACAGCATCCCCTGCTTTCAGTTTAGCAGCAGGAGCTTGAAATAAGCTTGAATCTCATCAGCAGTGCAAAAAAGCATTGCAGAAACCGCAGAATTATGCTATACTATAATCATAGCACAAAAAATCGTTTTCTGCAAGTAAATTTGCAGAAAATGGGCATACTTTTCACGAAAGGCAGGTGAAGGGTATGAAAGTAACACCCGAAGAATACCAAAAAATGCAAAAACAGGCGTCGCCGCCCTCCAAAAGCTATATCAACATCCCCATGGCATTTCTGATCGGCGGTCTGATCTGTGTGGTCGGACAGCTCCTGCTGGAGGGCTACAGTGCACTGGGACTCGAAAAGGACGCAGCAGCGGCATGGACTTCCATTACACTGGTGTCCCTCAGTGCTCTGCTGACGGGCTTCGGCATCTACGAACAGCTTGCAAAGCACGCAGGTGCAGGAACGCTCGTGCCGATCACGGGATTTGCAAATGCCATTTCCTCCAGTGCCATCGAATCCAAATCGGAGGGCTTTGTCCTCGGCGTCGGTGCGAAGATCTTCACCATTGCAGGACCTGTCATCCTGTATGGCTGTGCGGCATCGGTGGTGTATGGCGTCATTTACTATTTCTTTTTGCAATAATACTCACGCTGCGAATGCAGCGTATACATACGGAGGCAAGCTATGAAACTATATGTAACCAGACACGGGCAAACCGAATGGAATGCACTTGACCGCATCAGCGGCGTAACGGATATTCTGCTGACTGAGGAGGGCATTGCACAGGCAAGGGCAATGGCAAAGAAGGCTCTGGAATACGGTGATATTCACCGCATTATCGCATCCCCTCTAAAACGGGCACAAATGACGGCAAACATTGCGGCGGAAACACTGGGACTTCCCGTGCAGACGGATGAACGGCTGACGGAATGGGACTACGGCAGCTTTGAGGGCAAAAGCCGCTTCACGAAGGGATTTTCCGAAACCAAAGCTGAATTCGGCTGCAAGATGCCGGACGGCGGCGAATCCGTCTTTCAGGTGGTGCAGCGTACATACAACGTGATCGACGACGTCAAACGGCTGTATCCCGACGAAAACGTGCTGCTTGTTTGTCACGGCGGCATCTGTCGGGTGATCGACAGCTATTTCCACGATATGACGGTGGACAGGTTCATGCACTTCTTCATGGGCAACTGTGAGCTTCGGGTTTATGAGCTGTAAGGACGTTTCGGTTCAGGAATTCGGTTTTCGAAGCACTTTTACGATTTGCATTGACAAAGTGAATGCACTGTAGTATAATTAAAAAGGAAGAAATATCGGGATAGTCCCATGTATTTTCACCTGAACAGGGGGTTTTTATGAATATGAAACAGAACGATCCCACAAGCCGTGAGGTATCCAAACCCACGCTTCGCCGTCTGCCGATCTATCTGAATTACCTGAAAACACAGGCAGCAGCAGGAAAGAAAACCATTTCCGCAACATCCGTTGCGACTGCACTCGGACTCAACGAGGTGCAGGTGCGAAAGGATCTGTCGGCTGCCAGCAAAAACGGCGGCAGACCGAAAACAGGCTACAACATTGTAAAGCTGATAGCGGATCTGGAGGATTTCCTCGGCTACCGCAGCACAAAGGAGGCGATCCTCGTCGGCGTCGGACAGCTCGGCAGTTCCCTGCTTTCCTTCAGCGGATTTGAAGCCTGTGGTATGCGGATCGCTGCGGCATTTGACAACGATCCGAACAAGATCGGCACGGAGATTGCGGGCATCCGCATTTACAACATTCAGGATCTGCCCCACATCTGCAAGCTCATCCATGTGCACATCGGCATCATTACCACAAAGCCCGATCAGGCACAGGGCGTCTGCAATACCATGCTGGAGGGTGATATTCGTGCGATCTGGAATTTCTCCACAGCACATCTTGAAACACCGGAAAACGTCATTGTACATAATGAGAATCTCGCTGTATCTCTTGCCATGATTTCCCACGACCTTGAACAGATGATGCAGCAGGAAGCCGGAAAGGAAGATACTCAATGATGACGCTCGCTCCCATTTTTACGGATCACGCTGTACTGCAGCGTGAGAAGCCCGTTTGTATCTGGGGTTCCTGCACGGACGGTGCAGTCGTTGCCCTCACAATGGGCAACCTCGTATACAAAAGCTCCCCTGCTCTGAACGGCAGATGGGAGATCATCCTGCCGCCCCTGCCTGCGGGAGGCCCGTACACGCTTTCCGTTTCGGACGGAACGGACACGCTCGCACTGTCCGATATTATGGTTGGAGAAGTTTGGCTCTGCGGCGGGCAGTCCAATATGGAGCTGAATCTGAAAGATGCAAACGGTGCACCGGATGCACTGGATTCCTGCGACAGCAGCAATGTGCGGCTCTACCATGTCTGCAAGCGTGGTTTTTTTGACGAACAGTTCTACAAGGAAGAATCCGCATCCTGCTGGAATCTCCCTTCGGCTGACACCTGTCCCTACTGGTCGGCGGTGGGCTATTACTTCGCCCGTGAGCTTGCACAGAAGCTCGGCGTGACGGTGGGACTGGTGAACTGCAATTACGGCGGAACCTCCGCAAGTGCATGGATGAGCCGGGAAATGCTCTCGGAAACTGCGGTGGGCAGACTGTATCTGGAAGATTATGCCAAAGGCACGGCGGGGCTGACTGATGAAGAAGCCGATCGTGCCTATGACGAATACATGGATTACCATGTCAAATGGAATGAACGTGCGGCGGAATGCTATGCGGCAAATCCCAATATCAAATGGTCGGAGGTTCTGAAGATCTGCGGTGATAACCGATACCCCGGGCCGCACGCTCCGAAAAATCCCCTGCGGCCGCACGGTCTGTACGACACGATGGTGAGCCGCATCATCCCGTACACGCTGCGTGGCGTGCTGTACTATCAGGGGGAATCGGACGATCACCGTCCCGATGGCTACTATCTGCTGCTGACATCACTCATCCGCCAGTGGCGGCAGGATTTCCGTGACGAGGAAATGCCGTTTCTGCTTGTCCAGCTGCCGATCTACGGCGTGGACGACAACCCTGATCTGACGAACTGGTGCGGTATCCGTGAGGCACAGGAACAAGTGTATCGCAATATCCGGAATACGGGGCTGGCGGTGATCCTTGAGTGCGGCGAATGGAATGAGATCCACCCGAAAGATAAACAGACGCCTGCCCACAGACTGTATTTGCAGGCACTGTACCGTGTATACGGATTGCAGACGGAGGATACCTGTGCACCGACGCTTCGCTATGCACTCCCCGAAAACGGCAGATTGCGGCTGTTTTTTGACCATGCGGAATGCGGACTGGAAGCACGGGACGAGGGCGGATTTGAGATCTGCGGCACGGATGGCGTATGGCACCCCGCACAGGCACAGATTAACGAGGATACGATCCTTGTACAAAGTCAGGATGTTCCCCATCCTGTGGCAGCAAGGTACGGCTGGCGGAATTACACCGCTGTGACGGTGTTTGCAAAAAACGGACTGCCGCTGGCACCGTTTCGGACAAGCCCGATATATTAATAAAAATCACCGTTCGGTGAGTTGAAAGTACATACTGATGAAAATTCCCCCGCCTGCGGCGGGGGAATTTCAAAGCACCGATTCCTTGCTATAGGTCGAGGAATCAATGCAAAATTTCTGCTTTTACGACCGTCTGCGGCTCCATCCGTTTCAGGGTGCAGACGCTGACGACATGATCCGGCAGCAGGAGCTGCATAAATGACGCATCCGTGCGGTTTGACACGATATTCTCACCATCAATGACAAAACCGACCTCACGCAGCGGATAGGAAATTCCGATGCCGATGGCTTTGACATAGGCTTCCTTGAGCGTCCACAGGCGTGTGAACAGAATGTCGGGATCCTCCGCCGCTTCCAGTGTGGCGTTCTCCTGCGGTGTGCAGACACGCTGTGCGGTACGGGGCTTGTATTTGCGGATGCTCTCACAGTCCACACCGCATTCGGTTTCCGAAAACAGACAGACCGCAAGTCCCATGCAATGGCTTAAATTGAAGTGGATCCGGGGATAGTCCCGAAAAACGGGCTTCCCCATTTCTCCGAACGACAGCACGGGTGCTGCTTTGGAAACAGAAATGCCGTGTTCCCGTGCATACAGCGGCAGACATTCCTGCAGCAGCCGATGTGCCGCTTCATGCTGTTCATGCTTGAGCGTTTTGGAAATCACAGCGGCATACAGTGCTCCCCATTCCGTGGGGATCGGCAGACGATGACTCATACTTTCGGCTTCTTGGGCTCGTACCCCTGCTTTGTCATGTAGGAACGCAGACGCAGATAGGTTTCTTCGCTGATCACGTGCTCGATCTTGCAGGCATCCTTTTCCGCTGTCACCTCATTGACACCGAGGAACTGCTCGAAAAAATCCGTGATGAGTGTGTGGCGTTCGTACACCTCCACCGCCTTCTTCTCCCCTACCTTGGTCAGTCTGATGGCACCGTCCTGTGCAACGGAAATCAGTCCCTCCTCACGGAGAATCCGCATCGCACGGCTGATGCTGGCTTTGGTATAGCCCAGCTCGTTGGCAATATCCACAGAGCGGACATGGGCGTTCTTCCGGCACAGTAAATATATAGTTTCGAGGTAATCCTCGCCCGATTCGTGTAAGGACATAGCTTGCTCCCTTCCGCATTCCCTATGCTTCAAGTAATGTATTATGTTTATTCTAACATACTTTCCCCAAAAATGCAAGCCCGAAATTCCTACTTCTTGCAAAAAAGAAAATATTTATTGTTTTTCAATAAAAAACTCTTGACAAATGATATTTGATATGCTATACTGTAACTACAGGAATACAATGCCCGGGGAGGCGAACAGTATGTATATCAAGCTCATTCAGCCGAAAATGATAAAAAGACCGATGGACACGGACATCAAGCTGCACATGGCACCGCCGCTTGGACTGCTTACCATTGTAAACATGGTGCGTAGGGAACACAGAGTATCGCTTGAAAACGAGAACATACAGGAGATCTGCTACGATGACAAGCCTGATATTGTAGGAATCTCCGTAACGGTTGATACGCTGCCGAGGGCTGTGGAGATCGCAAAGCGATTCCGGAGGCAGGGTATCCCCGTGGTAGCAGGCGGCATCCATATCACGACGGCGACAGCATTCATCCCGCAGGACAGCTTTGATGTGCTGTGCATCGGGGCTGCGGAGGGCACATGGCCGGACATTCTCAGAGATCATCAGAATGGCTGTCTGCAAAAAATATACCGCTGCCGGAAACCCCTGTGCGGTGCGGACATCGTTTCTCCCGCTTATGATACGGTAAAACCAGAGGAATACCTCTACTGCAACGTGGTACATACAAGCCGCGGCTGCCCGTTCCGGTGTGATTTCTGCTACAACAGCGGAAACGACCAGAAATACCTCAACCGTGAAATTGAGGATGTCATTGCGGACATCAAAGCGGTCAAGTCCAGACACATCATGTTCATTGATGATAATTTTGCGGGAAATCCACAGTGGACGAGGGCATTTCTCAAAGCCATCACGCCGATGAAGCTCAAATGGAATGCGGCGGTTTCCATCAATGCCGCCTACGATTCCGAGCTGCTCGACCTGATGAAGGAAAGCGGCTGTCAGGGGCTGTTCATCGGATTTGAAAGCATCAATCCCGATTCCATCAGCGACGTCCACAAGGTACAGAACAAAACGGACAGCTATGAAAAGGCAATCAGAGCGATCCATGACCGCGGCATTATGATCAATGCAAGCCTTGTATTCGGACTTGACGGCGACACGCCGAAAACCTTTGACGCCACACTCGACTGGATCGTCAGAAATAAAATTGAAACCGTCACCTCTCATATTCTTACCCCCTATCCGGGAACGGCATTGTATGACCGCATGAAGGCGGAGGGACGCATTGTGACGGATGATCTCTCGCTGTACAACACGGCAAATGTCGTGTTCCGTCCCGCCAACATGACGGCGGAGGAATTGTATGACGGGTACATCCGCATCTACAAGCAGATCTACAGTCTGAAGAATATCATCCGACGGATACCGGAACACAAGGATCAGCGGGCTGCCTATCTCGCATTCAATCTCCTGTACCGAAAATTCGGGAAATTTTCCGATTTTCTCTGCAAATGCATTTCCTACAAACGCATTGGTATCTGGGGTGAAAAATTATCACGCTATCTATAATCATCACATAAAGGAGGAATCCCCATGAATCCGGCACTTGATGTGCAGCATATTTCCAAAGCCTACGGCAAAAAACAAGCCGTGAATGACGTTTCCTTTCAGATCGGAGAGGGTGAGATCTTCGGTCTGATGGGCATGAACGGTGCGGGTAAAACCACCATTCTCCGTATGCTGGCAACGCTTCTGCATCCCGACAGCGGCAACGCATTCATCGCAGGGCACAGCATCACCAAAGAACCCGAGCTTGTGCGTGCCAATATCAGCTACCTGCCCGACGAGGCCGGTGCATACCGCAGCATGACAGGACGAAAGTACCTGCAATTCATTGCGGGGCTTTATTTCAAGGAGGAATCCGAACAAAAGGCTTGCGTGGCACTTGGTGAGGAGATCTGCGGACTGGGCGACGCCCTCAACCGTAAGATCAGCACCTACAGCCGCGGCATGACACGAAAGCTGGTACTGGCAAGAACCGTCATGCCCAAGCCCAGACTTGCGATCCTCGATGAACCCACCAGCGGTCTGGATGTGCTCAATTCACTGGACATCCGCAAGACCATCCGCCGCTGTGCGAAGGAATACGGTACGGCATTCCTGCTTTCTTCCCACCATATGCAGGAAATTTCGACCACTGCCGACCGCTGCTGCATCATGAAGGACGGTGTATTCCTTGCGGAGGGTACACCGCAGGAACTGCTTGCAAAATATGAAGCGGCAACGCTTGAGGAAGTGTTTGAAAGGGCGGTGACAGGCGTATGATGCATTTGCTGCGAAAAGAATTATCGGAGCTTCTGAACAAACAGATGCTGCTCGGACTCCTGGGAACGCTCGTGCTCATTGTCCTGTTGGGCGTGATCATGACGAATACCGTTTCCGAAACACTGGAATTCAGCGGTGAGCTGCATATTGTGGATATGGATAACACGGATTTCACAAAGAAGGTTCTTTCGGAGCTGGAGGAGGACGGCTACACCGTGAAAACCGCCGAAGGCAGCGAAGATCTTGCAAAGCTTATGGATTCCATGAAATGGGACGAGGCTGCCATTATCACGAAGGGCTTTACCGCATCTGTTCTGGAACAGATGCAGGCGGGCGAAATCTACAGCGTGTCCGCACTGAAATCCACGACCTCCATGAGTGCAATGATGACAGAAAACACGAGTGCGGACGCAGTTACGGAAAAAGTGCAGGAAATGCTCATGGAGGAATCTCTGGGCAGCAACATGGAATTCCTTGCTGCACCTGTCACAAGCACTTCCTACACTGTCGCAAACGGTAAGGAAGCACAGGTGAACAGCACACTGCTGGTCAGCTCCCTGTCCCTGTTTGACAAGCTCATGCCTCTGGTGCTGTTCATGCTCATCGTGCTGACATCACAGACCATCATTACGGCTGTCGGTGCAGAAAAAACCGATAAAACGCTGGAAACACTCCTTGCCTCCCCCGTACCGAGGGGTCACATCATCGGTGCAAAAATGCTTGCCGCACTGATCGTGGCGTTGATCTATGCGGTGACCTACGGCGTGGGATTTCTGGTGACGATGGTGATGACAGTCAGCGGAACGGGCGAAAGTGTGAACCTCGGCGAAGCGGTTACCGATATGGCACGCATGAATCAGGCTACGATTGCACTGGGACTGCAGATTCCCATGTGGGGCTGGGCTTTGGTATTCGTGCAGCTGGCACTGACCATCGGCATTGCTCTGATGGCGTCCATCGTTCTGGGTGCGTTAGTGCAGGACGCCAAAGGCTCACAGATGGCAAGCCTGCCGATACTGGTATGCACGATGTTCCCCTATATTCTGTCGATGGTTTCCGACATCCGTCACATGGAGGGATTCGCCAGAATCGTGATGTACATCATCCCGTTCTCGCATACCTTTGCGGCAACCTCCTGTCTGCGATTCCATGATCTGCCGCTGTTCTGGGGCGGTCTTGCCTATCAGACGGTATTCCTGATTGGTATGACGCTGCTGGCACTGAAGCTGTATCGGTCGGATATCCTGTTCATCGGTATGCCGAAGCGTGGGCGAAAAACTGGTAAATAATTGAATCCCAATGCCGCAGGCGGCGGGGGAAAGCTCATAAATACGTTCTCCCAGCCCGCCTACGGCGGGCTGGGAGAACTCAAAACGTTACTTTTCGACAAGCTGAAGGGCGATGCATATGCATCGCCCTTTGTTACTTATTTCGTGTTTGCACGTTCCAGCCATGCAACCGCAACATCCAGTGCATCATACAGCGTATCACGCTCGGAGGTCTTGACGATCGCATCAAGCGGACTGAGCTTTTCATCCGTGGACATCTGATAAAGACGGATCTTCTGCGATACGTCAACGCCGCCCTCTGCCTGCTTCTTGTCGATCTGCATCCAGACAACGTATTCGTCGCTCATATAGCCAAAATAAATCTCATCGCCCTTGCGTACCAAGGGGTATCCCTTATAAGTCATGAATTTGGATTCCATAACGGCTCCTTTCTCATGGCGTTCGTTTACCGCCATGTTGTACTAAATTCTTCAGTTGTGTCGAAAATGTCGATATTGTGTGCAATTGCATCCAGACAGGAAGCTCTTGTCTTGTAGGTGGGCTGTCCGTTAACGACCACAAGCAGATTCAGATTATCCAGCTTGTAGAAGTCCACGTTCATGTTGTCTTCACCCTCCTGCGTCGTCAGATGAATATAGGCATCCGGTTCACCTGCCGGTACTTCTCCATCCAGATAAAGCTCCTCACCATAAATATACAGCATGAAACGATAGAACAGTCGGAAACGTTCGCTGTTGCAAGCCTTGCCGTCCTTGGTTACCTCATAGTCATCCTTATCGCCCTTGCCCTTGAAGCTGATCTTTTTGCCGTTTGCAGCTACATCCAGTGTGGCAATATCCCATACATAGTTGTTGAGGATGTTTGCAGAAGTAATATCGCTCGGCTGCATGGTTGCCCATACAGCTTTGTCCGCAGAGATGCCGTACAGCACATCTACGCCGTCAAGATATGCGTAATAGCACTCGGAATCTGTGGATTCGTTTGTATAGGTGTCGCCGAAATACAGAGAATAGGTCTTGCCGTTGTCACATTTCATTGTAACCGTGCAGAACGGATCCGTAATCCCTGCATCCTCAAGCTCTGCATCCGTCGGGTGGATCGCAGCGATCTGTGCTGCATACAGACCGAACATTCCGTTGGTCACATCAACGGACTTATCCGGCGTCAGGAATGCCTTCACGGGTTCCACCATCACATGAGTTGCAGCAGTACCGCCCGAAGCGTCCGCATCCGCATCATCATCGTACTCCAGATAAATGTCGTAGTCCAGATCCTCACGCTGGATCCGCACCGATTTGACGATCGGATATGCATCCTCCGCAGGTTCCTCCAGCACAGTCGTGGAAACAAAGAAAGCCGTATCCTTCCTGTAATTCGTCATCAGAGAGGATTTGACAAGATAAACATCATCATTCACCAGTGCGTAGGTGTAGATATTATCCAGCGGCGATTCCATGCCGATGGACATGGTAAACTCCGCACCGTCCGCATAATGCATGGTGATCTTTGCATTGGGCTTTGCAAGCCCGTATTTTTCAAGATCCGCTGCATTCTCCTCCACCAGCTGATACCCGTACAGGTCACTGGCATTATTGGCAAGCGTGGACAGCAGATTGTTGCTCAGCGGAATATCCTCCAGCCCCTTGATGCCATATACGGCACTCTCGGTTTCTGTTGCTTCGGAAATACGGTACATCGTGAAGGTGTCCGCACCCTTGATGTCAACCTGCGTCACATTCTCCGAAAGCGACGTGTTCAGCGGGATCAGATCCTCCGCATCGGTAGCATCCACATTCTCGGATTCTCCGGTGCCGACAGGGGGCGTATCCTGCTTGCGAAGCAACAAGGCTGCGGTCAGACCGCCGCCCAGAAGTACAAGCACAGCCACACCTGCGATCAGACCTTTTGTGGTTTTGGATATACCGCCGGTCTTTTTCTGCTTTTCCTGTTCGGGTGACGGCTCGGCAAAGAACGTGTCCATCCCCGCCTGCAGATCGTCATCCTGCTCCTGCAAGCTCTGCTTTTCTTCGTTGCTCATCGATTCTTTCTCCTTATAAATACCACAATACCAATTACAACGATAATGAACGGAATGGTGTACAGCACCACATTGACTGCATTGAGCTGTCCCTGTTCAATGGCAATGGTGGATTTGGACAGATCCTTCTGGGAGATGATCATGCCGTCGCCCTTGCCGGTCATGGTATTGATCGCACTTGTCAGGTATTCTGCGTTGTTGTACGCAGTATCCTGCATGATATAAATGTCGGTCAGCATCATGGAACCGATCACCATGATATTGCTTTCCATGATATTGTCGTCATTATCCCTGTCCCTTCTCTGTGACACAGCCACAATGGTCTGTGCACCGTCGGGATCGGTGTCAGATTCCTCCTCTGTACCGGGATCACGCAGATATACCGTGGATGAGGTGTTGAGCAGGGCAGAAGTAATACCGCTTGTCTTGCTCTCCCACAGCAGGGTGATCGGACGGCAGAACGGTGCCGGAATCGGCAGACTGGTATTTGCCATATTGGCACTGTAGTCCGTATTGACGATGGTTGCCACGGGTACACCTGCCTGAACCTTCTGTCCGTTCATGGCAATACCGACTACCTGTGCAGCACTCTCATCGCTTTCAATGGCAACAGTCTTTTCCACCTGAAGTCCCCATGATGCAAGGAAATTATCCAGATTGGGGGTGTTGGACTGGGAAATGTCTGCAAAATAGATCAGATCACGTTCATACTTGCCGTCGTTGTGAAGGAACTGTGAAAGCTTCTCAATGGCGTCCTCCGTCAGATCATTCACAGGTGCGGGCAGAACGAGCATATCATACTTTTCAGGGTCGATCGCATCGCCGTACAGGTCGATTTCCGTAATATCATAGCCGTTCTTTTTCAGCGTCTGTTCAAACATAGCCACAGAATAGGCATTGTTGTTGGCGTTGAACAGCGGCTGTCCGTTTGCCAGTGCCAGAACACCGACGTTCACGGGATCTGCGTCGGTAACATACATCAGTGCGGAGGTCAGTTCCTGCTCGCCTGTGAATGCCGTAATGCAGTCCTCAAGGCTGTAATAGCCATAGTAGGAATAGTAATAATACTTTTCCTGATCGTAAGTGAACATATTGTCCACGTTTACCACACGCATTTTGGTATTGTCAGCCGCATTTGCAATGACAACGTCACCCGCTACCAGTGTACCGCTGTAATTTGCCTGATAGGCATTGACAACATCGGGATTCTTGGTGGGATCAACATAGGTCAGGTTGATCTTGTCGGAATACTGCGTGTACTTCTGCAGGATCTCGTGCACCATCTTCAGATAGGTACCGCTGGTCTGGAAGTTGCTCTCGTCCATCAGAACGGTGAAGTTGACTTCCTGATCAAGGCTCTCAACATATCCGATGGTATCATCGGAGATTTCATACATTGCACTCTCTGTCAGGTCAAGCTTGAGGGGATACTTTTCCACAAGCATACTCACCAGCAGGTTCAGCACCACAACAATGGCAACCACAACAGCAGTAATTGCAGTCGCAAGTCCGCCGTACTTGAATTTCTTAATTGCCGCAACACTCATTTTGCGGGATTTTGTTTCCTTTGCAGGAGCCGCACTCTCCGCTGCCTCGGGAGCAGCGGCTTCCTGAATATTTTCCTTTTCAATATCAGCCATCTTACTGCCTCCTTAGCTCCAGCGTCTTTTTTCAAACACTCTTACTGTAAAGAAATTGAACAGCACAGCACAGCTGACATAGAACAGCACGCTGGAGAGGTTGAAAATACCGCAGGTGAATTCATAATAACGGGAATAGAAAGACATATCGTACAGGAAATTCTGCAGCCATGTCACGCCAACGGAAGATGCAATGACATCAATCATATACAGCAGCATCAGGCATACAAAGCCGCCGACAGCTGCAACCACCTGATTTTCCGTCAGGGAAGAAATGAACACGCCGACTGCACAGAATGCACCGCCCAGCAGCAGCAATGCCAGAAAATTGGACAGCAGCGTCAGCCATGCCACGGAACCGAACAGACTCAAGATCAGTCCGTACACAAACACAATGCTGATGCCGATGGTGTAGAGCGTCAGTGCGGCAAAATACTTGCCGAGCACGATGGACGTCAGCGAAACGGGGGCTGTGAGCAGTCCCTGTTCGGTTTTCTGCTTCTTTTCCTCACTGAACAGACGCATGGTCAGGATCGGAATGAGGAAAATGATTACCAGAAAGAGATTCGCAAACATACCTGACATATTGGTCGAGCCCATTGCCAGTGTGTTGATGGAGAAGAAATAGCCGGCAAATACATAGAATACCGCAAGGAATACATAGGCGATGCCGGATGTAAAAAATGCACCTATTTCACGTCTGTAAATTGCACCCATTATGCCTTTGCCTCCTTATTTTCATTCAAGATATTTTCACCCATGGTGATCTTGAGGAAGATGTCCTCGAGCGTCATTTCCATGGTACGCAGCATGAGGATATTCCAGTCGTTCTCCCTTGCCACACGGTTGATCTCACGGCGGATGTCAACACCCGGTTCGGCTTCCAGCTCGTATTCAAAAATGCCTGCCTCACGCTCCATATCCGCACGGACATACTTGAGGTTGTCAATGGTACGGATCGCCTGCAGCACCTCCGCCTTCGGGCCGTCGATACGAACGATCACACGGTGGTCGGTGGTTACCTTGTTGGAAAGATTGGTTGCGGTATCATCCGCTGCCACAACGCCCTTGTTGATGATGATCACACGGTCACAGACTGCCTGAATTTCGGACAGAATGTGGGAGGACAGAATGACAGTGTGGTTCTTGCCCAGACGCTTGATGAGCGTGCGGATGTCAATGATCTGCTTCGGGTCAAGACCTACGGTCGGTTCGTCCAGAATCAGCACCGGCGGATTGCCGATGAGTGCCTGTGCCAGACCCACACGCTGCTTATAACCCTTGGAGAGGTTCTTGATCAGACGATTTTCCACGTCCTTGATCTTGCAGAGCGTGCAAACGTCCTTCAGATGGGATCTTCTGGGCAGCTTGCACTTTTTCAGGTCATACACGAAATTCAGATATGCCTTCACGGTCATATCCAGATAGAGCGGCGGGATCTCCGGCAGATAGCCGATGTAGGACTTTGCCTTGATGGGATCCTCCAGAATATCCACACCGTTGATCAGTGCCTGTCCGGATGTGGAGGAAATATAGCCCGTAAGCATATTCATCGTTGTGGATTTTCCCGCACCGTTCGGGCCGAGAAATCCCAGAATCTGGCCATCCTCAACCGTAAAGCTAATGTCATTCACGGCTTTTTTGTCGCCATAATGCTTCGTCAGATTTCTGACTTCAATCATGCGAAATAGCCTCCTTTGTGATATACTGATTTTAACAGGAATTTCCGAAAACCAAGCTCCGGAAGTTTCCTCAAACGTTTTCGTATTGTAACTATAACAAAGCTTTGTGTCAACTGCGTGACAGCAAAGCGAAATTTATTCCGACTGCATCCCGTATGTCCGTGCAATTTCCAGATCCCTTTGCATCTGTGCCGTCAGAGCCTCCAGAGAATCAAATTTCTGTTCGGGACGGATGAACTGCAAAAGGGACACGGAAATAGTTTTTCCGTAAAAATCGCCCTTTGCCCCAATGACATAGGTTTCCGCAAGCGGTCTGCCGTCGTACTGCACCGTGGGCTTTCTGCCGACATTCGTAATGGATGGATACACTGTGCCATCCAGAACCGTGCGTGACGCATACACACCGAATTTCGGGACAAGCTGCCCCTCGGCAAACACCTGATTCATCGTCGGAAAGCCGATGGTTCGCCCAAGCTGTGCACCGTGGACGACTGCAAGCTCAATGGTATAGGGAGCACCGAGCAATACTTCCGCACGGGACACCTCCCCATTCTTCAAAAGCTCACGGATGCGGCTGGACGAAACGGTTTCCCCGTCCACGCACACATCATCGACTATCTGCACAGCGAATCCGTAATTTTCCCCGAATTTCCGCAGATCCTGCACATCCCACGCAGCGTTCCTGCCAAAACGGAAATCCCGTCCGCAGCAGACATACGCCGCTGAAAAGCGATGCACGAGGATGTTTCGCACAAATTCCTCACCATCCATATCGCAGACCTCTGCAAAGGGGTAATGGGAGATCCATTCCATGCCGCAATCCTGCAGAATGCGGCATTTCTGTGTTGTGGGGTAAAGATAATCCAGTGCAGTATCATGCTTTACGCCGACCGATTCCGTTGCAAATGTAAAAACCGACGGTTTCATGCCGTTTTTCCTCTGTGCCAGAACCAGCTCCAGCACACGGCGGTGACCGAGATGCACGCCGTCAAACAGACCGAGTGCGACGGCGGAAGGCTTCAGTGAAATTCCCACTGTATCACCTCGTTATTGTTCTTTCGGGGAGCACAGATTTCGCTCCACACGCAGGCAGTCCTGCGTCCTGTCTATGACTGCAGTTCCGAGGAATCCGTCGGGCTGTCCGTAAACAGCATAGCGATCCGCATCGGTCATCTGGCATTTCAGCTGGGAAAGTCCCAATTTTACGCCGTTTCGATAATGCGTCGTCTGCGTTTCGGTGAGCCGGATCTTCGGCAGGCTCTCAAACACCTCCGCAATGGGGATGATTGCCTCCGAAAGACGGTTTTCCTCCGCAAGCTGCATGATTTCTTCAAATGTACAGCATTTTTCAATGGGCAGACCGTTGGACATGGTACGACGCAGCCCCGTCATGACTGCACCGCATCCGAGAACCTGTCCCAAATCGTGCAGGATGGTGCGGACATACACGCCCGTACCGCAGCGGATCGTAAGCGTACCTTCGCCTTTTTCCGCATCAAATGCGGTGAGGTCAATGCCATGCACCTGCACCTGACGTGCCTTGCGTTCAATGGTCTTGCCCTCACGGGCAAGCTCGTACAGTCGTTTTCCATCCACGGAAACCGCCGAATACATGGGCGGTATCTGCAAAATATCGCCAATAAACTGCGGTAGTGCCGCAAGGATCATCGCCTCGGTAATTCCCGACGCATCATGTTCCTCCAGAATCTCGCCCGTACTGTCCTGCGTATCGCTCACCTGCCCCAGACGAAAATCCGCAACATATGCCTTTCTGTCGTCGGGCAGAATGCCGCACGCCTTCGTGGCATAGCCCACAAAGACGGGTAGTACACCCGTTGCCATGGGATCAAGCGTACCGCTGTGTCCGAGCCGCCGCATTTTCAGAATGCCGCGAAGCTTCCCGATCACATCAAAGGACGTGAATCCCTGCGGTTTGTCGATACAGATAATTCCGTTCACGCTCTCGCCAGTCCTTTCTCCACGGCGGCAAGGATCGTTGCCTTGACCTCTGCGAGTGTCCCCTTGAGCAGGCATCCCGCTGCCTTGACATGACCGCCGCCGCCCAATTCCTGACAGATCACGGCAACGTTGACATCTTTTGCGGAACGCAGGGAAACCTTATATACATTCGGTTCACGCTCACGCAGGGTGATCCCCACTTCCACGCCCTCGGGCTGTGTGGGAAGATTGGTCAGCCCCTCACTGTCATTGTCGTCCATGCCCGTCTGTTCACGCAGCTCCTGCGTGACGCAGATCATGGCACACTTTCCGTCAAGGAAGTACTCCATCGCCTGCAGCATGAGCATTTCCGCACGCAGACGTGCGGGTGACCTGACATCGAACATACTGCGGTTGATCAGACCATAGCGAATGTCAGGAAATTCCCGCATCAGCTCCGCTGTATAAATATGGGTTTCGGGTGTGGTGTTATCAAATTTAAAGCATCCCGTATCGGTTGCCATGCCCGTATACAGGCACATGGCGATCTGTTCGGTGAACTGCACATTCATGAAACGATACAGTGCGTAAAGCACCTCGCAAGCTGCTGCGGCATCGGCAAATAGCAGCGTCCGCTCTGCATACAGCAGATTGGAAACATGGTGGTCAATGCAAAGATCCACCTTGTCTGCATACATATCCTTGTATCTGCCAAGGAGCTTGGGATCTGCCACATCCACGGAAATCACGCACTTCGGCTCAAAATCCTCCTGTGCGTCCGGCATGAGATAATCGTAACGTGCCGGAATTTCATCGGAACAAAGCACCTTCGCCCGCTTTCCCATCAGACGGAGCACCGCCTGCAGGGAATAGCCGGAACCGATGCAGTCCCCGTCGGGGCTCTGGTGGATCAGAATATAGGCGTCTTCGCAGTTTTGCAGAAAATCTGCCGCCTGCTGAAAATCAATCCTCTGCATCTTCACCCTCCGTATCATGCTCCCCCGCAAGGCTCTGGAGCTTCTTTGTGATCTCCGCACCCTTTGCAATGGAATTATCCGCAATGAATTCGATCTCAGGACTCTTACGCATTTTCAATCGGGAAAACAGTTCACGTCTGACAAAACCTGCCGCACTGCGAAGTCCTCTGACGGACTGACGGGTATCCTCCTCGCCGAGCAGGCTGGAGATATACACCTTACAGTGGGAGCCGTCCCCTGCCAGATCCACACGGACAACCGTCAGCATGGAACTGATACGGGGATCCTTCAGCTGTCGGATGATGTCCGGCAGCTCTCTGTGGATGTCCTCCGACATCCGGTTGTTCTTGTAACTGGGCATTAATTGCCTGCCTTTCCGTCCGTGATCTCATATTCCGCACCGGACTCAAAGAATCCATCCGCTTCAAGGCATTCACCAAAATTTGCCTGACTGGATTTTTCCTCGTAGGAGAGAAGTTCTTCTGCTGTGATGGGCTGGCTGACATTTGCCAGTTCATCAGGCTCGTCGCTTTCTGCTCTTTCCACAGCACTGCACTGTCCGAGCAGGATTCTCTTGACGGACTCGAAGAAGAAAACATCTACGGGGCCAAGCTCATCCCATGCCAGTGCTTCATCGCAATACTGGAGCATATCCTTTGTGCTCATTCTGCTGTATTCCATACATTTCCATCCTTTCATCTATGATTTTCATTCCTTGCTTTCGGAATTATTCGGGACGATATTCTTCCATGATATACGCCTCAAAGATGTCGCCGACCTTCAGGTCATTGAACTTCTCAAGGCTGATACCGCATTCATAGCCGCTTGCCACTTCCTTGACAGAATCCTTGAAACGCTGCAGACCAGCAATATGGTCATCCGCAATGATGATGCCGTCACGAACGATTCTGATCTGGCACTGTCTGGTCAGCTTGCCATCCAGAATATAGCTGCCGGCAACCGTGCCGACGCTGGAGATCTTGAATACTTCACGAACCTCTGCCTTACCGAGAATTACCTCACGGAACTTCGGTGCCAGCATACCCTTCATTGCAGTGGATATTTCCTCGATCGCATCATAGATGATACGGTACAGACGAATGTCCACGCCGTCGCGTGCAGCACTTTCCGCCGCACCGTTATCGGGACGTACATTGAATCCGACAATAATGGCATTGGACGCATTCGCCAGCATTACGTCACTTTCCTTAACAGCACCAACGGCACTATGGATGACTCTGACACGCACCTCGTCGTTGGAAAGCTTCTCCAGAGATGCCTTGACTGCTTCCGCACTGCCCTGTACGTCAGCCTTGACGATGATCGGCAGTTCCTTGATCTCACCCTCTGCCATCTGGCTGAACAGGTTGTCAAGCGTCAGCTTTGTGGTGCTCTGGAACTGTGCTTCCTTCGCTTCGTGCTTTCTCTGCTCAACGAGTGTTCTTGCCAGACGCTCATCCTCAACAGCATTGAAGATGTCGCCTGCACTCGGAACCTCATCCATGCCGGTGATCTCAACCGGAACGGACGGACCTGCAGTCTTTACGATGGAGCCCTTATAGTTGGTCATCACACGAACCTTACCCACGGTTGTACCCGCAATGATGATGTCGCCCGTATTCAGCGTGCCCTTCTGTACCAGCATTGTGGCAATCGGGCCTCTGCCCTTATCCAGACGAGCTTCGATAACGGTACCCTGTGCCATACGGTCAGGATTTGCAGTCAGCTCCTTGAATTCCGCAACGAGCAGAACGTTTTCAAGCAGGGTGTCGATCCCCGCACCTGTTTTTGCGGAAACCTCAACACAGATGGTATCGCCGCCCCATTCTTCGCATACAAGACCATATTCCGTCAGTTCCTGACGTACACGATCGGGGTTTGCAGCTTCCTTATCCATCTTGTTGATGGCAACGATCACGGATACGCCCGCAGCCTTTGCATGGTTGATGGATTCAACGGTCTGCGGCATGATGCCGTCATCGGCAGCAACGACCAGAATTGCAATATCGGTGATATTTGCACCTCTTGCACGCATGGAAGTGAATGCCTCATGTCCGGGGGTATCGAGGAACGTAATGGTCTTGCCCTCGTATTTTACCTGATATGCACCGATATGCTGGGTGATACCGCCGGCTTCGGATGCAGTAACATTTGCATGGCGGATTCTGTCCAGAATGGAAGTCTTACCGTGGTCAACGTGTCCCATAACCACAACAACGGGAGAACGGGGCAGGAGCTTGGACTCGTCGTCGGTATCCTCCTCGATCAGTCGTTCCTCGATGGTAACGATGACTTCCTTCTCTACCTTTGCACCCAGCTCCTCTGCAACCAGAGCTGCTGTATCAAAGTCGATCTCCTCATTGATGCTTGCCATTACGCCAAGTCCCATGAGCTTGCCGATCACCTTGGAAACTGTTACCTTCAGACGTGCTGCCAGCTCGCTGACAGTGATGCTGTCAGGAATGCGAACCTTGAGCTGCTGCTTTCTTGCACGCTCCAGCTCCAGACGGTTCAGACGCTGTGCCTCGGTTTCCTTCTTGCCCGAACGCTGCTTGCCGCGTTGTGCGGACTTCTGGTTGATCTTCTGCTTCTTTGTAGAATAATCCTTATGGCGATCCGCCGGTGCGATCTGCTCATAACGCTCATTGTACTTATCCAGATCCACATAGCTGCCTCTGGTATCTACCGTACGACGCTTTTCGGTACTCTCCATACGCTCGCTGCTCATCACGCCGCCAAGACGTGTCTTTTCACCGTGAACCTGCGGCTGCTTGCGTTTCTTTTCTTCCTTGCGGCGTTCCGGCTGCTTGGGTGCAGGCTGTGCGGGCTGTTCCGGTGCTGCGGCAGGCTTCTCAGCTGCTGGTTTTTCTGCCGGCTTTTCAGCAGGAATTTCCTTCTTCACGGGTTTCGCTGCGGGAGCCTCTGCCTCTTTCGGCTTTGCACTCTCGGCAGGCTTTTCCTGCTTTGCAGGTGCTTCGGGCTTTGCAGCCTTCTCGATCTTTTCAGTCTTTTCAGTTTTTTCAGCCTTTGCCGGTTTCTCGGTCTTTTCCGCCTTCTTTGCCGGCTTCTTGGTTTCCTTTTCCGCCTTCACTTCGGGCTTCGGCTGATTCTTGGTTGCAAAATACGCATCGAAGCTTTCCACATGGTGCTTCTGGCTGAAAAATTCCAATGCAAGGTTCATTTCCTGCTCTGTGATGGATGAACCGCTTTTCTTTTTGCCGTCACCATGACCTTCAAAAAATTCTGCAAGCTCCTGTACGGGCATCTGCAGATCCTTCGCTGCATCGCTCAATTTGATTTTCTTTGCCATAGGCAAAAACCTCCTATCTCGCACGATCCGCCGCATTCGAATGCTGCGGATCTATCGGTCACTGCTGCTGTACTTGTGCACACAGTGTCTGTATCCTGTCAAAAAATCCTCTGTCGAGAATTGCAATCACTGCCGAACGCCGTCCTGTTGATGCACCGATCTCCGCCTGTGTCAGCGGTACGGGGCAGACCGGAATCTCGTTCTTCCGGCAATGAAAGCAGACTTCTTTATATGTTTTCGGGGAAATATCCTCCGCCGTGATCACGCCGCTTGCCTTTCCGCCTGCCAGAGCCTCCAGCATGGGATCAAACCCCATTGCCATCTTCCCTGCCTTGCGGCAGATACTAATCAGTCCCGTCAGCTTCGGACAATGCATTCATCATCACCTCGTATACTTCCGGTGCCACCCTGCAGGAAAAGCTCTTTTCCAGCCTGTGCGTTTTCTGTGCCTGCAGCAGGCATTCCTGACTGCGGCAGATATAGGCACCCCTGCCGGATTTCTTTCCTGTAAAGTCCAGTGCGATCTCACCCTCGGGGGATTTTACCACCCGTATCAATTCCTTTTTCGGTTTCATTTCTCCGCAGCCGACGCACATACGCATCGGAATTTTCTTTGCCATACGGACACCTCCGAACCGGAATTATTCTGCACTTTCTTCGGAAGCCATTTCTTCGGCCGGTTCTTCAGCCAGTGCTTCCATCTCCGTTGCCGCTGCGTCCTGATCGGACTTGATGTCGATCTTGAAGCCCGTCAGCTTGGCAGCCAGCTTTGCATTCTGACCACGGTTGCCAATGGCAAGGGAGAGCTGATCATTGGGAACAATGGCAACGCAGGTGCGTTCTTCCTCGTCCAGAATCGTCACCTTCAGCACCTTTGCGGGAGAAAGGGCATGGGCAATGAACTCTGCCGGATCCTCGCTGTAGGGGATGATGTCGATCTTCTCGCCGCCAAGCTCACGCACGATGGCGGAAATTCTCGAACGCTTCGGACCGATGCAGGAGCCGATGGCATCCACGTTCGGATCGTGGGAAACAACTGCGATCTTGGAACGGGAACCTGCCTCACGGGAAATCGCCTTGACCTCCACGGTACCGTCATAGATTTCCGGAACCTCCAGCTCGAACAGACGCTTTACCAGATCTCTGTGCACACGGGAAACCTTGATCACGGGTTTCTTGCTCTTGTTGGCAATGCCCGTCACATACACTCTGATGATCATGCCTTCACGCAGGACTTCACCGGGGATCTGCTCCTGACGCAGCAGGTACAGCTCCGTTTTGTCATACATCAGTGTTGCAGAGCCTCTGCCGGGTTCCACCTGTGTGACGGTAGCGGACAGAATATCATTCTCCTTACCCTGGAACTTCTCCAACAGACGGTCACGGTTGATGTCACGCAGGTCGCCCTTAATGGACTGCTTTGCGGACTGTGCGGACGCTCTGCCGAATTTGGAAATGTCCAGCGGATGCTCCAGAATCGCACCTACATAGGTATCGGGATCAATGGTTCTTGCCACATCAATGTGGATCTGTGTTGCGTTGATCGGTTCTTCATCCACGACCTCCTGCAGCAGCACCACATTGAAAATACGGTTTGCCGGATCAATGTCCACACGGATATTCTCCTTGCAGTCGGGGTAAATACGCTGTGCAGCCTTCTGCATCGCACTCTTTACCTTCTCGATCATGATCTCGGCATCCACACTGTTTTCTGTTCCCAGATCCGCCAGTGCTTCAAAAAATTCGTTGTTCATTGCTTGTTACGCCTCCATGTTTTTATTCAAATTCAAAATACAGCTTTACAAATGCCAGTGCATTGAACGGGATCTCCGCTGCACCGTTTTCAGTTTCCAGAACCACCTGTTCCTTGTTCCAGTCCGTCAATGTTCCCACCATCTCACGGCAGCCGTCGATCGGACGGATGAGCCTTGCACGGACAACGCAGCCCACGCAGGCGTCGAAATGGCTCTCACGGATCAGGTCGCGTTCCAGTCCTGCGGAACTGATCTCCAGAATATAGCTCTGGGCGATCGGATCCTTTTCATCGAGCATATCGCTGATGGGACCAGTCACCTTTTCACAGTCGTTGATGCTGATGGTTTCGGTTTCGCTGTCAATGAAAATACGCAGATACCACGACGCACCTTCTTTTTCGTAGCGGATGTCCCATACCAGATAGCCAAGCTCCGTTACGATCGGGGCTGCCAGCTCGTAGATCCGCTGCTCGGTACTGCCGAATTTCTTCAGTTTCATTGCATTTCTCCTCTCCTTGCAGATATGATACAAGCAAAACGAAAGACCGGATTGCTCCGGTCTTTTGACTTTACATGATGATACTATTATTATATCACGTTTCAAACCGGAAATCAAGACTTTTTTTCAAAAAATGCAAAATTTTCTAAAATTTTTCCGTGAGCATCAAAATAAGATGATCTCTCCTGTATTGCAATGTTTTCAAAAAATCTTTTTTACCGGATCCTGCGGCATTCCATGTAGTATCTCTTATCCTCCGCATGACCCATGGAGAAGGTCTTTCTGGGGAGAACGCCGTCCTTCTGCACGCTCGGGAACAGCAGGCTCTTGTGCAGGTCGGGC